>CAOJEC010000001.1 GCA_948433885.1 uncultured bacterium
AATGTCGCTTATTCTGAATTTCTCAATCAGTCCTAATGTTGAACACAACTTATATAAAAAGGATTTAAAATCTCAATATATTGTCGTAGAAGAATTTATCAATGCTTTAATATATCAAATGCTAGATTTTAAAGGAAGAGATCGAATACATAATATTATGTTATATTATCCATTATGCGAAAATACAAAATATGTTATATCAGGAAATGAACACAATATTATTTGTTTAAATGAAGTTTTCAATTTTTGTTGTCGTGATAATTATAATCATATTTATCCATTAATCCTTAATTCTTCTAGAAATCCAAAAGATTTGTATAATTGGATCTTGGAAGAAAAACATAATGATGAAAATCAATATTCTTTTCAAGGGCTTAATTTCAAAGGCAAATTTTTTGTAAATAAACTAACAAGTAATAAATCTGCACAACAAACTAAAGATAGTTTGAAAAAATTGATAAATAAAACTCTTGATAATATTCAAAATGCATCAATACTAGAAAGATATATGTTAATATCGGATTTAAATACAATAATTAAAATAAAAAATTTTCATACTATAAATAACTTCTTATTATGTTTAAAAGAGTACATTTTTTTACACAAAAGAAAATGCAATAATTTAGATTTTTATAAAATAATGCATCATAGATTAATACATCAAAAATTTACATCAGATATATTATATGAGTTAGAATGTCTTATAACTAAATATCGTTTTATAATAGATCGTATA
Source organism: uncultured bacterium (assembly GCA_948433885.1). Taxonomy (GTDB): domain Bacteria; phylum Bacillota_I; class Bacilli_A; order RF39; family UBA660; genus RUG11867. The sequence goes on from CAOJEC010000001.1 coordinate 737, forward strand.
GAGAATTTATTTATAGAGTTGGGTATTAATTTTAGTTCTAGGGAAAATAAAAAAGTTGATATGAAAACTATTAATAAAGATTATAAAAAGAATTACCACAATACTTTTACAGATGATTATCGAATAATTTTTAATATTTATAACATTATGACTCAAATATTACAACAAATATTACAACAAATAGAATATGAAAAATCTTAAAGTTAAACAATGTAATTTATATTAAAGATGAATTGATATATTCTATAATTTATAGTACAATTTTATTGTAATCATTTACAGTTATTAGTTTGATTAAATATTTAGAACAAAAGTGAACGAATGAGCACAATGTTCCCATTTTGTTCCCATTGGATGAAATATTTATAGTAATTATAATACTATAAATACCATAAATATCTAATACTTCGGAACCACTTTTTCCCTGAAATACCAATAATTTCAGTAATACCATAAATACTATAAATACTAGATTTGGTAGAACATGTGGTTCGGGCAAAAAGTACAAAAATTGCTGCGGAAAGTGAGATAAATAAAGGGTCTGCTAGACTCAAGCAAAGATAAAAAATGTTAACAAATAGAGATTTGTTTGCAAATAATTAAAAAATATGGCTTAATGCCTTAAAAATAAAGGGTGTAAACAAAAAAAATATGTGAACATCCTTTTAAAATTCAAAAAAAGTGAGGTGACATAATGAAAAAAGATATAGTAACTACAGAGATAATTGTAAAAGAAAATAAAGTAGGAATTTTAAGAGTAGGCAATGTAAATTATATTTCATTAACTGATTTAGCTAGACAGGCAAATTCTGACGATCCATCTGGCGTAATTAGAAATTGGATGTCAAATAAAAATTCATTTGATTATTATAGTTTATGGGAAGAAATTGATAATGAAGATTTTAATTCCGTGGAATCCCACAGAATTAAAATTGATGAAGCTCCTTATAATCGCTTTACTATGACACCTAATCGTTGGAAAAAGGATTTTAACGCTATTGGAATTATTCCAAGCAGTGGGAAATATAGTAAGGGAACATTTGCTCATCCAGATATTGCATTTGAATTTGCTAATAAACAAGCCTTTATTAATAAGGGCTTTTATAGTGCCATAAAGTCTTAAAAATTATTAGTTAGATATTTAACTTAAAGGTTGAGCAAATGTTAGTATTATTATAGTTGACTAAACCTACCGATAACGGTATAATGTTATATAGGTGAAGAGTTATGGGATTTATGACTACTAAAGAAGCTGTACAAAAATGGAATATTAGTGAAAGAAGAATAAGGCAATTATTACAAGATGGTAGAATTGAAGGAGCTGTTAAAAACGGCAATAGTTGGAACATTCCAGTCGATGCTGTAAAGCCAGTAGACAAAAGAGTTATTAAAGCTGAAACTATAAATTTTATTATTGATTTGGATGAAAGCTATTTTGATGAAGTAGATAAGTTAAAAAAGAAACTTGATAGTAAAAGACCAATTCCAAAGGAAACTTTAAGGTCACTAGAAGAATCTATTAATCTTGAATGGACATATAACAGCAACGGTATTGAGGGAAATACTTTAACTCTTAGAGAAACACAGGTAGTGTTGGAAGGAATTACAGTTGGAGGAAAATCAATAAAAGAGCATTTGGAAGCTATAAATCATGAAAAGGCAATTTTATATTTAAATGAGCTGGTAAAAGAAGATAACCCGATTACTGAGTGGAATATCAAAGGTATTCATCAATTAGTTTTAAAAGATATTGATGATGAAAATGCAGGCAGATATAGAAGAGAAAATGTTACTATAAAGGGTGCTACTCATACTCCACCTGATTACTTGAAAGTTCCAGAATTAATGGAAAAATTAGTTTTAAATTACGAAAATTGGAATGATTTTCATCCAATTATTCAGGCAACTTTGATACATGGAGAATTAGTTAAAATCCATCCATTTGTAGATGGTAATGGTAGAACTTCAAGGTTACTTATGAATTTAGATTTAATGAATCATGGGTTTAATCCAGTAATAATAAAAAAGGAAGATAGATTAGAATATTATGAGACGTTAGATAAAGCTCATACAAATAGTGATTATACAGATTTTATTAAATTAATAACAAAGCTAGAAATAGAAATATTAAAAAAATATTTAGAATTATTGTAGGTATTAAAGTAAGGACAGTAATTATAAATATATTGATTGGCGAAAATCAAAAAATATGAAGTTCTAAATGTAGAAAAATATTTTTTAGACTTAGAAAATATTGAACACATATTTATAGTTACTAATTGATTAAAACAGATGAGTGTTAGCAAATAATGTTAATGCTCTTTTGTTTTATATAGAACAAATCGAATATTTTAAACAGCAATATAGAGAAAAGTATAAAAAGAGACTTAAGAAACAGTTTTTCTACTATCAGTTTAATAAATGGTTGTAAAATAAAAGAGTAGTGTCATTGTTAAATATTATAAAAAATAGTATAATATGACTAGTTTATTACTTAATGGATAAATATTGAAGGAGGTGTAAATAATGAATGATAGACTAATTGGAAATGAAAAAAATATTTTATTTTATAATGATGAAGATGGGAATACTAAAGTAGAAGTATTACTTGAAAACGAAGATGTTTGGTTAAATACTGAAGCTTTATCTACACTTTTTAATATTGATAGAAGTGGCATTGTTAGGCATATCAATAATATTTATAAAGATGAAGAATTAAATGAAAGTAGCACATGTGCAAAAATTGCACATATGGGTAATGACGGAAAACAAACTTATAATACAAAATATTATAATCTTGATATGATTATTTCTATTGGATTTAGAGTTAATTCCAAAAAAGCAATTAAATTTAGAACTTGGGCAAATAAGATAATTAAAGATTATATGGTACAAGGATTTGCTTTAAATGATGAAAGATTTATGAAAGCAAGAAAGTCTGATCAAGAATATTTTAAAAGATTGCTTGAAAGAATTAAATTAATTCGTACAAGTGAAAGAATGTTTTATCAAAAAATTACTGATATATTTGCTGAATGTTCAATTGATTATGATAAAGATAGTGATATGGCAATAACGTTTTATAAAACGATTCAAAATAAATTCCACTTTGCTATCACTGGTCATACTGCTGCTGAAATTGTTTATAATAGAGTTGATGCAAAAAAAATAATATGTGACTTACTACGTGGGAGAATTCTCCTGATGGCAAGATACTAAAATCGGATGTAATAATTGCTAAAAATTATTTAGATGAAAAAGAAATTAAGAACTTGAATAATTTAGTCAACTTATTTTTAGATATTGCCGAAAATAATGCTGAAAGAAATATTGCGATGTATATGAATGACTGGAAGAACGAAGTGGAAAATGCATTAAGAGTATTGCATTATGATGTTTTCGAAGGAAAAGATAAAATTTCACACAAACAAGCCAAAGAGAAAGCAGAAAGAGAATATGAAAAGTTTAAAGTCATTCAAGATAATAATTATGTATCTGATTTTGATAGATTGATAAGTGAAACAAAGCAAATAGAAAATTAATTAATTGAAGCTATTAAATAAATAATGGATATTATTGTTCTAAAGAGTTACAGGAAGAATTGAAGGATAACTGTATTGATTATGAAAATATATCCAAAACTGAAAAAAATATAAACGGTTATTTTGAAAGTAAAAAAGTATTTGTGAATAATTACAAATTACTGTTCAAAGGTAAGATAAGATTATGGAAAAATTAAGTATGAAATCTAAAATTTATTTGTCATTGCAAATTATATTTATGATATTAACTTTTGTAGGCGGGATATTATTGTTTATTGGAAAAATAGATAATGCGGGTATGTCAGTTTGCTGTATGACAATGTCTTTAGCGTTTGGAAGTTTATACAATTCTTCGAAGAACAAAAAGTAAATTTAGGAGTGCGATAAGTATCAACGGAAGACCTAAGCTAATAATAATTTGATGTTAATGCATTTAGAGAATAGTATTATTTGAAAGGGGTTCTAATCGATTATATGAAAAGATTGATTTAGGTTGTTTTCTAAAATAAGATTTAATGGTATACTGAGTTTATATAAAAAGATAATTTAGAAGAAAGAAGAAAAAGAATATGAAGAAAAAAGTATTCATCTGGGTTGGTGTATTTTTGATCGTCCTCATCGTCGCAGGAATCATAACAAATTATGTAGATAGCGGTAGAGTGACAACTGGGCACGAGCCAAAGTATTGTATTAAAATAGTCAGTAACGATGGTAGTAAGGTTACATATTGGGGCTTGGGCTATAAAGTCATTAGATATGTTGGAATATCTCCAAATGAACCCTATGAAAATAGTATCGGTGTCAAGATGGGAAGTTGGTTTATGAAATATGAACTAGCAAACAAACAAAGAATTGTAATTGAACATGAAGGCAAAAAAATAGACGTAAGCAACCCTAGGGATATCAATAAAATTTACAATATATTAGTTAACTCAAAATATGACTCCGAAGAATGTGATGGAATAATTACTCACAAAATAAAAATGGATAATGAAATATATTATTTAAAAGAAGATTGTAGTGTTGTTCAACGGGATGATAAGCAGTCAAAATTTTCAAAAGAAGACTTGGATACAATATTACAAATAGTAGAAGACAATAAGTAAATCGATGTGGATAATAGATTTACTTTTTTTTGTAGTTTAAGCAATCGCACTGATTGAATACAGTAAGAAAAAGTATTATAATATGATTAGATTTAGGATGTGAAAGTATAAATGAGTGATACGTTAAAATTCTTATTTAGATCGAACGATCTACAAAAGACTAATAGATATGGAAATAATCCGCCGTTCATAGAAAGCACAGCTGAACATACTTTTAAATTGGTATTGATGGTCGATTATTTTTATAAAGAATTTGAGTTAGACTTGGATTATCAAAAGTGTATCCATCTAGCTCTTTATCACGATTTTGGTGAAATGGACTTGGCAAAAGATGTCGATATCAAAGAGAAAAGTGATCAAAAGATTCATGAATCTAAAGACGCATACGAAAAAGATAAAATAGATGAAATGGCAAATCTTTATTATGCACCTATCCGCGAGTATTACTACGAATATAAGGAAAAGAAAACTGAAGAATCTTTGTTCGTGCAAGCGATAGATAAATTGGATGCCGTAGTTCATCCTTTGACTGTCGGAGAAGAAATCATGAATCACGAATTGTTTGCGACATATGCAGATAAAGCGATAAAAGGATTTCCGTTGTTCATGCCTATATATAAAGAACTAAAAGGTATAATGCGTGAAAGATATGAAAAATGGGGATTTACTTGGGAAAAAGAATACGATGCCGTATTCGAAGAAGAGTAGTTGAAACTGTGCTTTTTTAAATTGATATGAGGCGAGTTTACAATAAATGAAAAAAACTGTGGCATCTCTGTTCAAAAATGTGTTATGATACTTTAGGTTGAAGATTGAACGGAGTGATATTATGGGAATTTCACCTATTTATATATTTTCACAAATTTGTGTCATAGTGTATTACATTTTAGTAATTGCCACATATCAGATAAAAAGTCGTAAGAAGATATTGATTATGAACATGGTCGGATTGATCGTCATGGGAACATCGTATTTTTGCTTGTCTGCGTATTCAGGAGTGTCGATGGTCATTTTGGGAATCGTTCGAAACACGATGTTTTATATCGATGAAGTAAAAGGAAAGAACAGCGAAAAAATTACGAAGCATAACGTTGTCGAACTTACAATCTTGATTGTATTGGCGGCTATATTCTCCATATTTACTTACGAAGGTCTTCTGAGTTTGATGTCGGTTGCGGCGACGATGATCTACACAATTTCGATTTGGCAAAAGAATACGAAAGTTTATAGATTGTTGGGAATTCCTATTGGTGTCGCAGGCATGTTGTACAGCGTCTATATCAAATCTATATTAGGAATAGTATTCGAAGGATTTTCTTTCATATCAGCTGTGATCGGTTCGTTTAGAGAAATATTAAAAAGGAAGTAAGGTGTGACATGAAGAAGTTGTTACAAATTGGATTAGATACTTTGCTCGTCTCGATATTACCTATTTTGATGTGGATTACATTAGGATTTATATTGACTAGAGATATAGCAAATGTCTTTTCGCTTACTTATCCATTGCAGTTCTTTTATGCTCTTTTCGAAGCATTATTTGGAAAAGGAGCAAATATCGCGGCAAAAAAAATGAATGATGAGAGAATAGTAGATTCCAATATAGTACTAGGTATTATACTAGTAGGAATTTTAACTTTACTAGTTGTGTTTAATGTCGATTCATATATCTTCTTGATGAGCATGGATCGAGTAATTTATCACGAGTACTGTATTTATGCAATAACTTGGATGTATTTCAGTTTTATTATGGCAATTGTAACTCAAAAATTGTATTTCAAAAATGAAAATGTCAAAGCAAATAAAATAAACATTCTTTTCAATGTTGCGAATTTTATTTCGATAATTTGCTTATCTATAGTAGCGAAAAATAACGTAGCCATTTTTATAACATTGGCAATCGATTTATGTATAATGTTGATCGTTTTGATCAAAAATATCGAGATCACCAAACTCGTATTCAAGGCGGGAAAAAGTATAAAGTATTCTTCTTTCAGTTTATTTAGAAATGTGACGATGTTCATTACTTATCTAATCGGATTTAAAACAAGTTTTTCGTTTGGAACGGCTTACTTGGCAACAATCAATGTCGAAAGTTTGACGACCGACACACAATGGGATATTTTATATTCGGTAGATACTGTGTCGAAGATCGATATGGCAAATAATAAATTCGATTATAAAGAATCTTTAAGAAACGCTTATAAGTTGACTTTTATGTTGATTTCAAGTTCTATAGTGATGAACTTAGTGTTGTTTTGGTACTTTAAACCAAAATTGTCGGTATTGATTGTACTCTTATTGATTCAATACGTCGATATGTTATTAGAACCTATTAAGGTGATGCGGATAAATTACCTACAGTTGAAAGATGATAATCGACAAGATAATTTTGTTTATGCATTGCTGAGAATGATTCGTGTCGTATGTGCGTTCATACCGAGCGTATTTTGTACTTATATAGGTCAATTTATTTCTATGATTTGTCTATTGTCTTATGCACTTTATCAGTGTAGAAATGTACCAATTTTCAATTTGAGAAATATAGATAATTGTCGATCTTCAATACTTAAAAAAGGATGATATCATCGGAGTCATTCTTTTTCTATGAAGCTATCATAATCACGCATCAATTCTGCGATAAATGGAGATTTGTTTTTTCTCGGTGATAAAATGTATACTCGATTCTTTGTTCTCGTCAAGGCAACATAAAATAATCGTCGTTCTTCATCAAAAGGATATTTGGATGCATGAGGTGAAACGAATCTTAAAATTTGATCATCTTTCATTTGATTTGGAAAACCTAATGTATCGTCGACCATATTGATGAGGATGACATTGTCACTTTCGAGACCTTTAGATTTATGAACTGTCATATATCTTATAGAAATGTTTGGATATTCGTAAGATAAAATTAAGTCTCCCGAAAGTTTGAATTTTTTGTCATCGAGATAATAGTTTATGTCGCGATTGTTTCTTCCTATTATCAATATGTCTCCCGCTTGTCTATCGTATGCTCGATATATGCATTCAGTAAGAGCGGATTTTGCATAATCGTATTTTTTAATTACGATCGGTTTAGGTAGATCTTTATCAGAATGTAATCTCTTTTTCAATTGAGATTTATTTTTCATGACGAAGTTTCCCGCGACGGAGATCAATTGTTTACTGTTTCTATATGTATTTTGAATTTTTAAAATTTTTCCGTCGCGAAAAATCTTTTTGAAATCTAAAAATAACGATAGATCGCAGCCTGTGAAACGGTAGATAGATTGAAAATCATCGCCAACCGCAATAAGTGATGCACCCGTTTTATCGAGGATACTTTTCACTAAATCGAATCGTACTAGTGAAGTATCTTGGTATTCGTCTATTATGACATATTTTATTTTGTGGAAAACTCCATACTTATCCACATGTCTTTTTGCTTTGATGAGCATATCATCAAAATCGATTTCTTCATTTTCTTCGAGGTAATCTGCATACTTTAAATAGATGGTAACCGCTAAAGTTAGTAAAAACTTTTCTCTTCGATAGTTCTTCAAACTGAAAGTCAAAAGGGCTTCCTTTTTGAACTTGATAAAATCTTCTAGAGCAAAATTATTTGCCTTGAATAGATGAATGAAGGTAGAAAGTAGCTTTTCTAAAGAAGAAATTTCTTTTTCATTTTCTTCGATATATTTCAAGTAATCAGTCTTGTTTTTTAATTTAAAATATTGTAGAAAAGGCTTCAAAGTTTCATGTTTTTTAGGTGCGTCTATCCTTATATAATGTCTAATCAAGTCATCGAGCAGATTGGAATCCGCTATGTCATAATGAATTTTTCCTCTCAGTATAGACAATGCTAATTTGTGAAAGGTAAAAACATCTACGTCGAGTGATAAGTCTTCTTTTATCTTTCTTTTTAAATCTTCCGAGGCTTTAGCTGTGAAAGAGATGCATACTATCTCTTTCGGATCGATGTCTTTCTTTTTTATCAAATATTTCAACTTTCCCAGTATAGTCAAGGTCTTGCCGGAACCTGCTCCAGCGACCACTAAAAGGTGCTTCGATGAATCGAGCACAATTTTAGTTTGTTCTTTATCTAAATAATATTTTCCAACCTTTATGTTCATCATATATCACATATTCATTATAATAGTTAATCGACTTTTTTTCAAACTTGTACGATCAAAAAAAAAGACCTTACGGTCAATTGTATTTTTCGCTGAGTTTTTTTACAATTTAAAATCTAGTATATCTTTGTCATTCATATTTTTATTATCGAAATACGATCTTTCTTCGATATGGCAAATACTTGCAATTATGTTCGATGGAAATCTTTTGATGAGCATGTTTAAAGAGGTTGTATATTTGTTATAATAAGCTTTTGCGGCATCGCTTTTCTCTTCGATGATCTTTATTTCTATCATCAAATTTCTAAAATTTTCATTATCCAACTTGTCTGGGTAATCGGCTCCGATCATTTTGAAAATCTCTTTTATCTTCGATAGCTTTCGATCGACATCGAAGTTGCTCATTTTATCAGTTTCGAATCCTTCGAAGTTTCTTTGATTGAGGTCCGTATTAGAATTTATTAAAGTTTCCATACTGACTAGCAGGTCATATCTTTTTCGAAGTGTTTCGTCGATTTCACTTTCGGCTTCTTTTATTCTGATCGTATATTTTTGTAATCTATTGTAGATAGCAATGTAAGCTATTCCTAGTAAACCTCCTACTGCTATCAAAGTGAATATTATGATTGTCAATTTTTCCATGTGTTTCACATCCTGATATAATTATAGCAAATAATCAAAATGTTTAAAATATGTTTTATGAAAAAAGTGCGTGTTTATGATAATATAGTGTAGGTGATCGAAATGAAGGTAGAAATTGTAAAAGTAGGATATTTGGAAACTAATTGTTATTTGTTGGAAAAGAATGGCAAAGTATTGGTTATAGACCCAGGTGATGAATTTTATAAAATTAAAGATGCCATAGGTGAAAAGAAAGTCATTGGAGTCGTCATAACACATTATCATGATGATCACATCGGCGCGTTAAAAGAACTTATCGATGAATTCGATGTCAATACTTACGATGTCCATAATTTAATTGAAGGAAAGTGTTCGATCGATGAATTCGAATTTGAATGTATTAATACACCTGGTCATAAGGAAGATGCGATCAGTCTATATTTCGAAAAAGAGAAAATGCTATTCTCGGGTGATTTCATCTTTCAGGGTACTATAGGACGGTGGGATTTTCCTGGAGGTTCTACTGCCGAGATGAAAAAAAGTTTATTGAAAATTATGAAATATCCAGCCGATTTGACAGTATTTCCAGGCCATGGTGATAAGACAAATTTAGGCGATGAAACACTAATTTTTGAAAATTACATAAAATACTTTTAAATAAAAAAGTTTGTGGTAAAATAGTAAAGAAATCAGGTGATAATATGGATAAAATCGTCGTCAAAGGGGCTAGAGAAAACAATCTCAAAAACATAGATATCGAAATTCCTAAAAATAAGTTGGTCGTGATGACAGGACTTTCCGGTTCGGGTAAAAGTAGTTTAGCTTTCGACACGATCTATGCCGAAGGTCAAAGGAGATACGTAGAATCCTTGAGTGCATATGCTAGACAATTTTTGGGCGGATCGGAGAAACCTGATGTCGACTCTATAGAAGGTTTGAGTCCGAGTATTTCGATCGATCAAAAAACTACTAGCAAGAACCCTCGTAGTACTGTAGGAACAGTTACTGAGATATACGATTACTTGAGACTTTTGTTTGCGCGCATAGGAGTTCCATATTGTCCTAACCACAATACTCCCATAAAGAGTCAAACGGTCGACGAGATAGTAGAGAAAGTGATGGCCTTCGGTGAAGGTACTAAGATTGAGGTGATGGCTCCTGTAGTCCGCGCCTCTAAAGGTTCACATAAAGAAATTTTAGAAAATTTGCGAAAAGATGGGTTTTCGAGAGTTCGTGTCAATGGAGTTGTACACGATTTGAGTGATGATATCGCTCTCGAGAAAAATAAGAAAGATGTCATAGAGGTAATCGTCGATAGAATCATCGTCAAAGAAAAAGATAGAGCGAGATTGTCGGAAGCAGTGGAAACTTCGACAAAGTTGGCGGAAGGTAGAGTACTCATAAATGTGATCGGAGATAAAGAAGTATTGTTTAGTGAGAATTATGCTTGTCCGATATGCGACTTCTCTCTACCCGAATTGGAACCTGCGATGTTCTCTTTCAACAATCCATTTGGAGCATGCGAAGATTGTAAAGGGTTGGGATTTAAACAAATGATCAATTTGAATTTGTTGATACCCGACAAGAAAAAATCTATTTTGGATGGTGCAATAAAAGGATTGAGTTTAGATTCGAATATAATGATGACTCAGTTGGAGACATGTGCTCGTCAGTATGGAATAGATTTAAATGCCCCTGTAGAAAAATTGAGTAAAGACAAATTGGATATCGTCTTATATGGTAGTCCCGATGTTTTGAATTTCAGTTATACAGCAAAAAATGGGAACTCGCGTTCGACAAAGGATTATTTCGAGGGTATAGTTACCAATTTAGAAAGAAGATACATCGAGACAAACAGTGCATGGATTAGAGATTGGCTCGATATGTATATGATGGATACTTTGTGCCCATCGTGTCATGGAGCGAGATTGAAAGACAATATATTGGCCGTCAAGATAGGTGGAAAGAGTATTCACGAGGTTTGTCTCATGAGTATTAAAAATTTGATTCCATTTTTTGAAAAACTGAAACTAGGAAAAGAAGAGGCAAAAATTGCCGAGCTGTTGTTGAAAGAAATACTCAATAGATTGAAGTTTTTGAAAAATGTCGGATTGGAATATTTGACATTGGCAAGAACGGCCGCGACTTTATCGGGTGGTGAACTGCAACGTATACGTCTTGCTACTCAAATAGGAAGTCGTTTGACTGGTGTCTTATATGTCTTGGATGAGCCTAGTATTGGACTTCATCAAAGGGATAATGACAAGTTGATCAACTCACTTTTGGAGATGCGCGATATCGGTAATACATTAATAGTCGTCGAACATGATGAAGATACGATGAGAGCAGCAGACTATTTAATCGATATAGGACCAGGCGCAGGAACTGAAGGTGGCACAGTAGTTGCAGCAGGTACTCCACAAGAAGTTATGAAAAACAAAAATAGTTTAACTGGCCGTTATTTGTCAGGACTTGAGAGGATAGAAGTACCTAAAAAGCGACGTAAGGGAAATGGAAAGTATTTGGAGATAAAAGGTGCAAAAGAAAACAATCTCAAAAACATAAATGTCAAAGTTCCATTAGGTAAATTTGTCTGCGTCACAGGAGTTTCCGGTTCTGGGAAGAGTAGTTTAGTAGATGAGATAATATACAAAGTATTGATGAAACACGTCTACAATTCCAAAGTCGAACCTGGACAATTCAAAAGTATCAAGGGACTCGAGCACATAGATAAAGTCGTACAAATAAGTCAGGATCCGATCGGAAGGACGCCTAGAAGTAACCCTGCTACTTACATCGGTTTGTTCGATGATATCAGAGATCTTTTTGCCGAAATGAAAGAATCTAAAATAAGAGGATTTACAAAAAGTAGATTTTCTTTCAATGTCAAAGGAGGAAGATGCGAAGCGTGTTGGGGCGATGGTGTCAAAAAAATAGAGATGCACTTTTTGCCCGATGTTTATGTTCCATGTGATGTATGTGGAGGAAAAAGATACAATAGTGAAACTTTGGAAGTGAAATTCAAAGGCAAGAATATTTACGAAGTTTTGGAAATGCGCGTCAGTGAAGCTTACGAATTTTTTGAAAGTGTTCCTCGCATTAGAGCCAAGTTACAAATGCTCATGGAAGTCGGCCTATCTTATATAAAGATAGGGCAAAGTGCACCGACATTGTCCGGAGGAGAAGCAGGAAGAATCAAACTTGCCAAAGAGTTGCAAAAGAGACCAACTGGAAAGAGTGTATTCATATTAGATGAACCGACGACGGGATTGCACTCTGAAGATATTAAGAGACTTTTAAAAATATTAGATAGAATTGTAGATAATGGGGACACAGTTTTGGTAATCGAGCACAACTTGGATGTCATCAAAGTCGCAGATTATCTCATCGATTTGGGACCTGAAGGAGGAGACGGGGGCGGAACAATCGTCGCAACAGGTACACCTGAAGAAGTTTCTAAAAATGAGAACTCTTATACAGGTATTTATTTGAAAAAAGTATTAGATAAAAAATGATATCGAATCTCATGCGAAGTGAGATTCGTTTTTTGTAAAAGTAAAGCAGTCGGCTTTACTTTTATTCATATAACTTATATAATAGGTACGGTGATATGATGAATCCTATAGCATTTACTATATTCGGAATGGAGATAAGGTATTATTCTTTATTCATCCTGTTTGGAGTTGGGCTCGCTTATTTTTTGATAATAAGAGAAGCGAAGAAATTTTCGATTTCGACCGATTTTATTTTCAACATGTTTTTTTGGTCTTTGGTAATAGGGATAATCGGTGCTCGACTTTATTATGTAATATTCAATTGGGAGTATTTTGCATCCCACATCGGAGAAATATGGCAAATATGGCAAGGTGGACTTGCCATTCATGGTGGTATTCTCTTCGGATTGATAACTATCAATTTTTATACAAAAAAATATAACATTCGAACTTTAAAAATATTGGATATGGTGGTTGTGCCTCTTTTGATTGCGCAGGCTATCGGTAGATGGGGAAATTTTTTCAACAGTGAGGCGTACGGAATCGCCACATCGGCCAAGCATTTGAGAGACTTGCATATTCCCGAGTTCATCATAGAAGGAATGACTATAAATGGTATAACTTATACCCCGACATTTTTTTACGAATCAATCGGATGTGTTTTAGGATTTTTAGTGCTGATCATTTTTAGAAGAATGAAATTTGTGAAAGTCGGACAAATCACAGGAATATATTTAATTTGGTATGGTGTACTTAGATTCTTCATCGAAGCAAGTAGAACGGATTCATTGACATTTTTAGGATTTAAGATGGCTCAGATCGTATCGATCATCATGGTTGTAGTTGGCATAGTGCTGTTCGCTTTGGGTCTAAAGAAAAGTAAGTATGAAGATTTGTATGACGAATCTAATGTCAAATAGAAAAGAGGAAATTTATGATTTACGATGTCATCATTATAGGAGCCGGTCCGGCTGGTATGAGTGCCGGGATTTATTCGGCGAGAAGTGGATTAAAAACTTTGGTCTTGGAAAGCAAGATGCCGGGAGGTCTTATAAATTATACGAATGAAGTAAAAAATTACCCCGGATTCAAAAACATAAGTGGGCCGGATTTGGCGATGGCCATATACGATCATTTTAGAGAATACGACATCGATTACAAAAATGAAGAAGTCGTAGATTTAAATAATGGAAAAATTAAAACTGTAGTAACTTCTAAGAGTGAGTACGAAGGAAAGACAGTGATAATCGCTTCAGGACGCACGAGACGAAGTTTGAATCTTCCAAACGAAAATGAACTTCGAGGAGGAGGCGTCAGCTATTGTGCTTTGTGCGATGGGCATTTTTATAAAGACAAGAGTGTCGGAGTAGTCGGCGCAGGCGATTCGAGTTTGGAGGAAGCGCTCTATCTTGCGAATATCGTCAAAGATGTAACGATCATTGTAAGAGGAGATACTTTGAAGGCAAATGCCGAGCTCATTTCTCGCGTCGATGAAAGTAAGAATATCGATATCGTTTATCAAAGAACCGTACGAGAGTTCATCATAGATAACGGCAAATTGACTGGCGTAAAATTAGACGATGGTAGTGTTGTCGAATTGAGTGCTCTATTCGTGTATATCGGTTTCGATCCAGTGATACCTTTTGAAAGCGATTTGGGATTGAAGACGAGCGATGGCTACATTGTCGTAGATGAAAATCTCGAGACAAATTTAGAAGGTGTATATGCTGTAGGTGATATTGTCAAAAAAGATTTTTACCAAATCATTTCAGCTGAATACGAAGGTGCATTGGCCGCGACGTCTATTGCAAGAAAATTGACAAAGAAAAATTAGCATGTTAAAATAACGCCATTTAGATGAAGAGGGAAGTATGAATAATTTAGTTTTGGCTTATTTGGGAGATGCCGTGTACGAATTGTATGTACGTGAGCATCTGATTAAAAATGGATTATGCAAGGTTAAAGATTTACAACAAACTTCGGTAAAATGGGTAAGTGCTAATGCACAAGCACGCATTTTGGATGAATTATTGGAAAAGAATTTTCTAAAGGAAGAAGAAATTGATGTAATGAAACGCGGACGCAATGCGCACAGTCATCAAAATAGGAAGACCGATATAATAACTTATAAAAAAGCAACGGGATTTGAAACACTTGTAGGATATTTATATTTTAATGATAAAGCACGATTGGAAGAATTGATGAAGGAGGTTCTATTATGAAAGTATATGGAAAAAATGTTTTTAACGAATTAAAAAACAACGTAGATAGGATCAAAAAGGTTTACTTGAGTTCATCTTTTAAAGACAAAGAAATAATGGACTTTATCGTAAGAAATAAAATATCGTATGTTTCTTTAGATAAGAAAGCATTCGATAAGATGTCCGATGGGAGAACGCAAGGTATCATTTTGGAAGTCGAAGATTTCAAATACAAAAATCTCAAAGAGTTAGATACTTCATTAAAAAAAGTCGTCATATTGGATCATTTAGAGGATCCGCATAACTTCGGAGCGATCATAAGAACTTGTGAAGCCGCCGGAGTCAAAGCGATAATCATTCCCAAAGATAGAAGTGTCGCGGTCAATGCGACAGTAGTCAAAACTAGCACAGGTGCTTTGGAATATGTCGACATCTTTGAAGTCACAAATCTACGCGTGGCAATCGATTTTTTGAAAGACAACGGTTATTTTGTATACGGTGCAGAAGCCGACGGTAAAATGTACGATGAAGTTGATTATAGTGAAAAGATGGCATTGGTAATCGGAAGTGAAGGTAACGGATTATCGAGAATAGTAAGAGAAGCATGTGATGAGATAATCAGTATTCCGATGTATGGCCATGTCAATAGTTTAAATGCAAGTGTGTCGTTTGGAGTGTTGATTTATGGAATCAAAAACTAAAGTTGAATATGCCGATTTGAATGATTCCAAATTGGTTTGTTATGTAAGAGAGAACAGCGATGAAGCCAAAGATATTCTTTATCAAAAGTACTTACCTTTAGTTTACAAAGAAATCGGTGGATATCGAGTAAAAGCGAGAATGCTCGGAATAGATGAAGCTGATTTGTCTCAAGAAGCGATGTTGGCATTTAGTCATGCTATCAACAATTATAACGACGAAGGAGAAGCGAAGTTCATCACATTCGTTACTATATGCATTCGTAGGAAATTGTACAATTTTGTATCAAAATTCGATACTGGAAAGAGTAAAGCATTGGATCGTCCTGTACCATTAGATGCTTTGTTCAATGATAATGAGCACAGCTATCTAGCACAACTAGAAGACACACACATGATCGATCCCCTTTATAAAATGATCAATACTGAATCTCTAGATGAAGCACTCGAATTGATCGCAAAAGAGTTGAGTCAAAATGAGAGATTGGCTCTCAAATACGATATAGAGGGAAAATCTGTCAATGAGATTGCCAAATTAATGAATATGAATACTAAACAAATTTACAATTTGATACATAGAGCAAGAATCAAGATCAAACCATGAATAGAAGAAAAAATAAATCTTCTTTTTTTTTTGAATCTATAAATGATTATAACTAATAATATGCGTAAACCGTAGATTTACTTATCCAATCAATGATGATATAATTGACTTTGGAAAGGTGATTTTATTTATGTCATTAAAAGCGGGAATTGTTGGTTTACCGAATGTCGGTAAAAGTACACTTTTTAATGCTATAACAAAGAAGCATATTTTAGCGGCAAATTATCCATTTGCCACTATCGAACCTAATGTCGGCGTAGTCGTGGTGCCAGATGAAAGGCTCTCTCATTTGAAGGATCTTTACAATCCGAAGAGTTTGGTTGCTACTTCTTTCGAATTCACCGACATCGCAGGTTTAGTCAAAGGCGCTTCACATGGTGAGGGACTCGGCAATAAATTTTTGTCGCACATCAGAGAAGTAGATGCCATTGTAAATGTCGTAAGATGTTTTGACAATGGAGAAATAACACACGTCGAAGGTAAGATCGATCCGATTCGGGATATAGAAATAATCAATACTGAATTGATCTTAGCCGATTTAGAAGTTATCGACAATAGGATCAGTCGTATAGGCAAAAAGATGGATATGGCGAAGGATAAAAAGGAGCTATTAGAAATTAACGCACTCAAGCATTCTAAGGAAAACTTAGAGAACGGAACTCCGCTTCGTCTAGCAAACATCAAAGAGGAAGAATTGGAAGTTTTAAAATCGTATAATTTGATAACGACCAAGCCAGTCATATATGTTGCAAATGTCAACGAAGATGATGCCGTCGTAGGAGATAACGAATACACTAAAGCGGTCAAAGAATACGCTGCTGTGGAAAATTCTGGCGTTATAGTCATGAGTTGTCAGATCGAGAGCGATTTGTCAGATTTAGAAGATGACGAGAAAAAGAGATTTTTAGAAGAACTCGGAATTACGAACAGTGGATTGGATAAATTGATTTATCAAACTTACAATTTATTGGGACTTAGAACTTTTTTTACTGCAGGTGAAAAAGAAGTTAAGGCTTGGACTTTTAGAAAAGGTATGAAGGCTCCACAATGTGCTGGAGTTATACATAGTGATTTTGAAAGAGGATTTATAAGGGCTGAGGTTATGAGTTATGATGATTTATTGGAATACGGAACAGAGTTAAAAGTAAAAGAGGCTGGCAAAATGAGATTGGAAGGAAAAGAATATGAAATGCAAGATGGAGACATTTGCTATTTCAGATTCAATGTTTGATCATGAAAGATAAAAATATAAATCCAGTCAAAACTGGTAAGTTCATAGCAAAATTGAGAAAAAGCCTTCATTTAACTCAAGAAGAATTAGGAGAAATAATTTACATTTCAAGAAAATCAGTATCCAAATGGGAAACTGGTAGATGTTGTCCATCTATCGATATGCTCAAAAAGTTGAGCGAAGTTTTAGGAGCAACATTTGATGAACTAATAGCAGGAGAATTTATTGATAGGAAAAGTGATATAATGCAAAATGAACCCGTGTTTTTGAAAAGAAATCGTACAAAATGGTTAAAGGTAGGAAGTATTTGTGTAGGAGTAGTTATAGTTTCTATTTTTCTAATACTATTTGGAATGAATTTAGATGATACTACGCTTTATCTTTTCAATAGTGAAGATGAAACTTTTGCGATTACAAATGGGATGATTTCTTTAACTAAAGAGCGAAGTAATTTATACGTAGGTAATTTTTATAGTGTTGCAAATGATATAGACAAGTCAACTGAATTTGACATAACTCTTTATCATAAGAATGATGACGAAGAAGAAAATTTAATCATAGGATTCAATGGTCAGTCATCAGTTCAGTTAGGTAAAGATGTCAGAGATCAATTAAAAGAGATTCTTAAGAAGAAAGATCATAATGACTTATATCTTCGAGTTAGTTATGAAGATAAAGAAGGTAGTCCGCGTGTTCATGATTTGAAGTTAGCTCTTTTAGAAAGTGACAATATCAGTGACGAAGCAATGTTTTCTGAAAGTACTATCATGCCTTTGAAAAATGCTGCGGACGAGGAAATAGATTTGAGTTTCTTATTCGATTTGGATGAGTCGACTATCAAAAAGAATTTAGTTAATAAGAAGATTAAAATTTTGGGTGAAGAATATAAAATTATATATGATAGAGATAATGATTGCTTAAATTTTATATCTGATGACAAAAAGATTGAGGCTTATTTAAACTTAAAATTATTACTAATCAATAAAGATATAGTAATATTTGATGAAGGTTTTTCTGTCCAAAGCAAAGATGCATCGAAAGAAGATTTTGAACTTTTAAAAGATTTTGCAAATGTTGTTTTAGAACAATTATAGACTATTAGAAGTAGACATGAAGTAGCGTGACTAACATGTCTATTTTTATTATACTTCTATTCAGAAAGGAGAGAATAGAATGAAAAAAATAATAAGTGGAGGCTTGTTAGCTGTTGTTTGTGGAGCCATGTTATGCATGGGAGTGGATGCAAAATATGTATATTATACCAACGATATTGGTGTTGAGATGACTGAACTGCAATACGACAAAATGTTAAGTATACATTCAAAAAAATACGTCAGCCATATGTCTCAAGAGGAATTTGATTCGTATAAGGATGTAAATATCGTAAAAAGTGGAGCTGTTTATTATAAAACAACTTACGAGAACGGAGTGGTCGTCAAAGAAGAAGCTATTTCTGAGGAAGAGTATAATGCCGCTCCTGAAGGTGCGATTTCAGATGGAATTGTTCCTATAGCAAGCGATAATAAATATGTTGAAACTTCTTATAAAAAATTGAACTCTGTTCTAGCTGATCACGGAAGCGAGTATAGACTTATCGGAGTATTAACTTGGAAGAAAATACCATATTGTAGATCATACGACGTATTTGCATATAGACTATCTAATATGAGTTACAGTGGTTTCAGTGGAACACAGGTATATTATGTAAATGGAGTACACAATAGTATAGTTTATGATACATCTTCTCCAGGATACAAAGCTCAAGCTTCAGGTGCTGGTGTGTCTATGAACTTGGTTGACGGGTCTAACATTACAGGATATGAATTGACTATAGTAACTACATTATATGGTACATCAGGTCATGTTTATTTAACTTACCAACATGCACAAAGTGATTTGACTAGAGAACAATCTTTGGGTTACACTCTAAGCTCAAGTGGTTTAGGTGGAGTAGTTTCCTTCTCCAACAGTACTATTGCCAAGAAATATGATGGCATGAGTGGTGTACACTTAGTTGGTTAAGAAAATTATAAGGCAGCAAAAGCGCTGCTTTTTTGTTAAGTAAATGTAGTTTTTTTAACTCTTTGTTTATAATCTTCATCAAGGGTGATATAATGTTTTTATGAGAAAGGAGAAGTAGAAATGTATAATGATTTCTATAATACGAATTATACAACAGGATTTGATTTGACATGGCCTATTGTATCTATCGTATTGGCAATTGTCGGAGGAATAGCGATATATGCTGTATTCGTAGCAAATAAGAATAAAGGAGAATATGATGGATTTCTCGAGTGGTTACATAATTTCTTGAATTTTAAAACTTTTTTCATAGAACCAATACTCAAAATTCTATATATTACAGTTGCTATTTTTTTAACGCTTATATCATTCACTTTTATTAAGGTGAGTGTTACAACATTTTTCATGGTCTTGCTATTTGGAAATTTAGCCGCAAGAATAGGTTATGAATTGATGTTTCTAGTAATTACTTTGGTGAGTAATACGACCGAAATTAATAAGAAACTTTCATATTTAAATAAAGAAAAAGAATCTACAAATAAAACAAAGAAAAAAGAAGAATAAACTAAAAAGCCGATCTTACGATTTGGCTTTTTAATATATTTCATGACAGGCACCACTGTCCGGTTTGTAAAAACAATGGTTTTTATATTTTCCAGAGTATGGTTGTGAATAGAAAGAAGATTTGCAACTTTGATTAGAAGGCGGTGCATAGAACCAAAGAGCGTGAGTGGCAGGATAATAATACTCCCCTCGTAGACAACGCTCTGCTAGTTCTTTTTCTTGGGTAGTAGATTTTCCATAAAAAAGTGAACTATTTACACCTGAAAATCCTCCTGGGTTTTGGTATACTACGTCATAAATTGTTCGGATATCTTTGAACGTATAGCAATTTGCTATGCTTCTATTTACAATGACATTGCCAACCATCAGCATACCTAGATTACCTTCTCCAAGTGCTTCAGCACGCATGAGCCTGGCCATTAGATCTAATTCTTTTGAAGTATAATTTACTAACATATGTGATCACCTATAGTAGTATATGAAAATCTTTGGTAAATTGATAAGTATTTTTGGATAAAAGCATTGCATTTTTTGATAATTTTAAGTATAATTATATTGCGCTTAGGGGCGTGGTATAATGGTAGCATAGGAGTCTCCAAAACTTTTGATGGGAGTTCGATTCTCTCCGCCCCTGCCATATGGATATTACTAGACATTTGTCTAGTTTTTTGTTTTTAGTTAATAGTTTTAATGTTATAATCATTACTGAAAGGAGAAATCTATGGAATACAATATATATTGCGATGAAAGCTGTCATATTCAACATGATGGAAATGATATAATGGTCATAGGTGGTGTTTTTTGTCCTAAAAGCAAAGCAAAAAAAATAAATAAAGAAATTAGAAGGATTAAGGAGAAATATAAAATTGGTCCTCTTGCTGAAGTTAAGTGGCACAAAGTTTCTAATAACAAATTAGATTTTTATAAAGAGTTAATAGAGTATTTTTTTTCAACTGAAGATTTGCGTTTTAGATGTGTTATAGCTCCAGAAAAGAAAAAACTAAACTTAGAAAAGTATTCTTTAACATATAATGAATGGTATTATAGAATATATTATCTTTTATTAAAAGAGATTGTTAGTGTTGATAGTGAATACTACATATACATGGATATAAAAGATACTAAAGGTGGAGAAAAAGTAAAAAAATTAAAGGAAGTTTTAAATAATTTACTTTATGCATTTTATTCTGATGTTGTAAAAAATGTTCAACTTGTTCGATCTGACGAAATAGAAATTATGCAATTGTCTGACATACTAATAGGTGCTGTATCTTATTTAAATAGAGATTTAAATGTTACTAGTAATGGGAAAAACGAAATTATTAATTTAATTTTGGAGAAAACAGGCCAAGGACTAAAATATACAACATCTCCAAAAATATTTCACAATAAATTTGATATCTTTAGATGGAAGCCGAGAAATGATTAATAGTTGTAAATATGAAGATTTATTATTGGATTCTAATGATGATACGAATGAACTAATAGCCAAATCATATGCTTCATTTTGTGATTGTATGAACTCCGAGGAATTATCTTTTATGAATCAAAAAATTCTTTATAAAAAGGAAAAAGATTTACAATATATGAAAGAGTTTGGCTATTTACACATAGCATCTATGGAAAATGAAATGAAAATTAGAATATTTGATAAAAGCAGAATGATGTATATACCGCTAATAAAAAATATACTGGCTGATTGTAGTAAAAAAAGTTGTTCAAATATAGCTATCTATAGAGATAATAAAGATATATGTATATGGTGCAGAAAAAATAAATATTTAATTGTATTAAGTCCAAGAGAAAAAGGTTATTTGTTAAATACAGCATATCCAGTTATTTATGACAGAAAAATTTATACAATTGAAAAAAAAGCAAACGAAAACGGCTTATAATAAATAAACCGTTTTCTCCGCTCCTTCAACAGCTAGGTCGATGAGCTACTATTGACTATAATCATTATAAGATAAAATTATAAATAAGTCAATGAATTGTGTATTATAATACAATAAATATTATGCTCTTGTCAACAATTTTAATACTATTTTTAATGTAAATTAATCTCTCACTGAAAGTTTTTTAGAAATTGGTACATTATTTTTAAGAATATAATTAAAATAAATGTTAATACAAGCGATATTAGAGAAGACTTTAAAGAAGCTATGGATAGTTACGAAAAATTTATTGACGAATATGTAACTTTTATGAAAAAAAATATAGTAGTTTTTGATTGTTCTTTTATAAGTCCTTAAATAGTGTTATAACCTTTATTTATAAGCGTTTACAGCATTTTTATCTTTGAAGGATATTCTTATAAATTGTTATAATTTCTTATATTTTCACTTTCAAAAGTAGTAAATTAGTAGTAAAAATTTAGAAATCTTTTAAAGTATTAATTTTAAATATTTAAAAAATACTATGACATTGCACAGTATAAGAGTATCTATTTATAAAAGCGAGACTTAGTGGCATAGCCACTCAAGTCTTCGCCATAATAAGGTATAGTATTACCCTTATTATGTAGCATATAGCATGTAGCAATAATGTTTTGTAGATGCCAATTAAAATTATTGAAACTGATGACAATATCATAGAAAATTGGTATAATTTACTAAAATTAACGTATAAGTTAAATTTAATTATAAAACAATACTAAAAGGAAAAATTGAAGATGGAAATATCAAAAAGAATTAAAATTGGGAATAATGATTATTATATAATTGTTGACGTGGAATATAGAAAAATAGGAGATAATTTTCCCTCACTGTGCTTAAAAAATTATAAAGATGAACATTGGGATGGAGGCGACTGCTCAATTTTAATTGAAGAAGTAGAGAAACAATATACACCAGAAAAAGCCAAGCATTATGATGAACATATTGGATTTATGGCAGACGTTTTGTATATCTATGATAGAATGCCTTTTATAAGCGGTATAAAAGATATTTATATTTCTAAAAATGATAATATACCATATTCCGAAGGATATATTTCAAAAGAGGAGATGGATAAATATATTAAAGAATTTAATATAAAAATGAATCCTAATCCTAATTTTAAATTAAATGATGGACGAACTTGGAAACTATAATAAAATTGCATTTAAAGTTAATTATAAAGTAGTAAATTAGTAGTAAAAAAATACTATAATTTTGTAGATTTCTTTAGATATAAAGGAGTTTTATTAAAAAGTAAACTTTTTCACTAAAATATAAGGCTAATAATTCTGATTTAAGTTTAATTAGTGATTATTCAAAATATTTAACTAAATATACGGAAATGTTAGAAAAATTTGAAAAATGGGAAAGTTCAAATATGACAACAAAAGAGGCTGTATATTATCTGGAAGTCCAAACAAGAGTAAGCAAAAAACTTTTAGAAGTGGCAAATTAAGGAGATTATTAAAAATGATAATTTCCTTTTTTAATAAAATATTATTGTTGATAAATATTGTCGAATTGTGATAATATTATGATGTCGGTAAGAAGTACTTAATTCCGACAAAACGTAGTGCTGTTGGTTTGAAGTAATAGAAACCAACAGATGAAGTTTTTCGGAACACAAGTAGTTTTTAGAGTGTTCCTTTTTTGTTTGTTTAAAGGAATACTATGTAGAAAGAGAGTGTGTTTATATGAGTAAGAAAGAAACAAATTCAACCGAAAAGAAGAAAGGAAAATTAAAGAAAATTCTATTGATTATTTTATTAATAATTGTAGTTCCTATTATTGTGTTCTTTGGTTATAGGTTCATTAGTACTAAAATTAGTAAATCTAATTCAGAAAAATTTAATAATAATTTGAATGAACTCGCTAAGGAAAGAATTGATTATGTATTTATCGAGATTAACCCATCACTTGTATTAACTGTTAAAGATAATAAAGTAGAAGATGTAAGTTGTTTAAATGATGACTGTATGACTATCTATAATGAATTAAATGTCAAAGGAAAAAATATTAATGATAGTATTGATACTGTTTATAATAAGTCAAAAGAAAAAGGTTTTGATGTTTCAAATGGAGTTAAAGTTAAAACATCTAATAATGTAAATATTGAAGTTAGGGACCATATTATTATCGAACACATTGATAGTATTAAAGAACAAGAATTATTAAAAGAAGTAAAGAACAATGAAGATATTAAAAATGTAAGTAATGATGATTATTACACTAATTTATGGGAAGAATTAAAGAAAGACAAAGATTATGATAATTTTTATACTTGTAAAATGGTGGATAAAGAACTTAAATGTTATTTTGCAGAGAAGTTTTTAACTATGTCAAACGAAAATAACGGTAATGGTTTAAATCCTAGGGATTTATCAAGAGTTTTAGATAAGTTTGGAATTAAGTACGAAAGTTGGAACTGGGGAGTAGATTTTGGAGATCATCCATATGGTTTATATATAAATGGTAAACTTTATTATATGGTTAACGATAGTTTAGAATATTACGGAGATATACCTGATTGTGAGAGTGAAAAATCTGGTATGCCAACAGGTTATGTTTCTTGTGCTATGGCATATGGAAACCCTGAAAATATAATACAATATCCAAAAAGTAAATTAAATCTATTAACTTCACAATTTGATAGTTAGGAGTGATTTTAAATGAGTTGGTTAATGGGAATAGTAACTTGGGTTAAATCTCATGTACTTGTATCAATTATAATTAGTATAGTTGTAGTTGGTGGTAGAATTACTGGAGTTGTAGTTTTAACTGGTAATAAAGAAGAATTACCACCAAAAGTAGAAGAAAATAAAAATAATGATACTGTTGTTTTAAAAGATAATTTGAAATTCGAGATAACTAGTGAAGTAACATTATTGTCTTTAATAAGTGATAATAATAAAGTAAAAATACTAAGTAATGATGAAAAGATAGATACTTCTATGTTAGGAGAAAAAGAGGTTATGGTGTTAGTATAGATATATAGACACAAAAGCGTGGACAATTATGATAGAATAAGAACCACGAAAAGAAGTGCCTCAAATGGAAAGAAGAAAACGATATGACGAAGAATTTAAAAAGATGATTGTAGATTTATACAAAAAAACCAGCCAGTGGAATAATGCGTGAATATGGACGCATAGCCGAACAACCATCGATTTAGAGAGACTCAAGGCAAAAGGAAATTGGAATAAATTTAAATACGAATCAAATTGTCCTCAAATTTGTGTCTAAAAACTTGACATAAGTCCAATATGTAATTGAGATAGATTATTGGAGATTTTTAGAAGGAAATTTTTACACCTAAAATCGTGGATAGAAAGGATCGTAAAAAGTTTTGAACCCCTCCTATAATCGTGCCAATTAGAATGTTACTTCGTCTTTCAAGTTAAAATATATAAAAACGTTGAAATTATGAGAATTTCAACGTTTTTATATTTTAATACAAAGTTTGTGCAGTATTTCGACTTCTATTAGATTTAAGTCTTGTGGTCTAGTCTTTTTAATACTTCATAATGATTAATTGTTGCACAGTCTCTTCTAATAAAAGGTGTGCGGACTTTAATAAATGATTGTATTACTGAGGCTATTTATACCACTAAGTTTTTACAATGTTTTTTTATGATTCAAAGTAATATTATTTTGAAATAATTGGTTTATAGAGAAAATAGAGATCTATCGCCAATGTAAACGAATGTAAATTCTGCGTAAATTTTGCGTAAATTTGCCGTAAAATATTTACATAATTGTGATTGTTTGTTAAAATCTTTTTAGAACTTGGAACTTGATGAGTAAAAAGTTTATATATAATAAATAGCAATAAAAATGGGAGGAAAAGTATTATGTGCAATAATAAGAAGAAATATAGTTATTTATTAGTGGGAATAGCAAGTTTAGCCCTAGTAGTTGGTATGGCTTGTTCTGGAAATATATATCAAAAAACGACAAACAATATAGATACAACTAGATTAGCAACAAACTTAGATTTAAGAGGCGACTATCTTTATTTATCTGACTTAAATTATATTACAGAAAATAATTGGTCTTATAATGGCTGGAGTGGTCATGAAATTCAGAAAGATAAAAACCAAGACGGTGGCATCTTAAGTCTCATGATCGATGGAGAAAAAAGATTATTTGCCAAAGGTCTCGGCATTCATGCAAAAGGACAAGTAACTTTTGATATATCTGAATATTCAACTCAATTTCCAAGATTTGTTGCTAAACTAGGTGTCGATGCAGCTAGAGGAACAAATGGTAGCATTTGGTTTAGAATTACAGCTTCTAGAGATGGAGAAACTTGGGATAGACTAGTAGATAGAACTGATACCGTGACAGGTGCGAGTGAAGCTCTCAATATCGATTTAGATGTTACAGGATATAAGTATCTTTGTATTTATGTCGATCCTAATGGTTCAAATGCAGCAGATCATGGTACTATAGCAGATGCCCGTTTAGTTACAAAAGATTTTAATTTGGGCGATTCAGGAAATTACACCAAACTTCAAAAATTAGAATATTATGACAATATTCTAAATGCTAACAGTGCAGAAGAAAATTATAATAATAATTATCGACTAATTTTAGAAAGAGAATTGGTAAGAAAATTAGGTTATTGGAATATCCAATATATTACCGATTTTGATACCGAAATTTCTGAAACATTGGATTGGATTTTAAGTGATAATAGAAGGGTAGAAGAAGTTATCGAGGTTGGTGAAATTTCGAATATTACAAAATTCTTAACTATTGTTTCCGACATTTATCATCAATACCAAAGTGAATTAAATTCAGAAAATGGTTATGTTTATGAAAAAATGATAATAGCCTTAGCAGCTGGATATACTACTGACAGGATTATATCACCGCTAGAATTTAGCTTTCCAGCTCCTAAATACGACTATTTAGAGCGTTTTGAAATAATGAAGGATCTCTTTGTCAACAACAAGCTAAAAGTAGTTAAAAATAACGAATTACAAGGCGAATTTATCGATAATGAATGGTTTAAAGATTACCATGTAGAATTAATGCGTATGGTAATGCAAGATGGAACTAGTAATGGTGATCTCGTATGGCTCAATGGATTTACATACGAAAAACAAAGTGTAAGTTTTTATATGATGGCTTATGTATCTCCGGTATATACTCAAGATAAATATTATGCTGAAGAAAATAGAGAAAAATACGATAGCCAATTTTATTTAAGTAAATATAATGTACCATATGGGTTAATAAATGGCGTCAAAATTCCAAGATATTGGATGGTATTTGCCAATGGCGGTATTTGTTGAAATGCTTCTCGTGTGGGCCAAAGCATGTATCGTGTCAATGGTGTTCCTGCAACAGGAGCTTATCAAATAGGTCACGAATTGTATATATCATATTATGAAGATGCTAACGGTAATGGTTATTGGTCACCAAGATATGGTAACTGGAATGGTGCTGGAAGTACTTGGGGTGGAGGAAATCCTTTCCGTTACTTATTCAACTGGAATAATAAGTATTTCACAGATAAGCACATTAGTGGCTCTAAAGTAGCATCAAGTACAGGATATCTATACTTGGGACAAGCAAACTTAAATAGATACGAAGACTATAAAAAATCTTTATACTTAAATTTATCAGCTAATTCATACACGGATGATAATAAAAAATTAGAAACATATTTTAAATCCTTGGAAGTAAATGACATAAATCTAGATACTTATGATTATATAATAAATCTTTATAAAAAGATGAGTGTAAAAAATGAAGGTGGCACAATAACTTCTAGTGATTGGTATGATTTGGCAAATAAGATAATCGAAGCATATACTTATTATCCAGTCGCTATGTTCGACCTACTAAAAGTCATAAGACCTTATTTAGAGGGCAGTGAAAAGTTACATATAGATAGATTAGAGGAAGATGCATTAGAAAGAGCATCAAGAGCAACAGCAAATGAAACAATTCAAGGAGATGCTGTTCGAACTCATGCAAGACAACTATTGAATAAAGCACAACCTGATCCTATGACTTTCTCATTTGATGGTGAAAATGCAGGTATTATCGTCAAAAATCCAATGTATGAACTTGCATGGGCGTATAGTCTAGATGGAGGAGTAACTTTTACAGAATTTATAAGTGATGCTTCGCATAAGTTAACGAATGAAGAATTAGCTAGAATTACTGCGGAAAATGGTATAATCTTTAAATTTATGGGATTAAATGATTATAGATTTACTATTAATATTAGTAATGGTACTCTAAATAGTAATTTGTATGCTAATGATCTAGAAAATAGAGTTGTCGGTATAGATTTAACATATGAATGGCGTAATAGTGAGAGTGATCCTTGGACATCATATAGAACCGCTTCACCGGATAACACTGGAAGTAAAACTTTATATGTTAGAAGAGGAGCTACCGGAACAGAATTAGCAACTGAATCAGTTACTTATACATTTACACCAGATAATCAACCTGATACAAGGAAATATGTATCTGTTTCACATTTGACTATAGAAGGTGTCTCAACCCAAGCAACTAGCAATGGTGGCGCTGCAATCTATGCTATCGATGGAAATTACAATACTAGATGGCATAGTGCATGGGATGGAAGCGATACCCAAAGGTTCATAACAATTAAATTAGATAAACCGAGATTTGTTTCAGCAGTAGAATTCGTTCCTGCTAGTGGTGGTAATGGTAGAATAAACGATGGAACTATTTGGGGTAGTATCGATGGTGAAAATTGGGAAATATTATCTCAAAGAAGAGGTATAACTTATTCTTCACAAGCAAATACTAACGAACAAGCTATCGAGTTTACTCAAAATTTTGAAATAGATAATCCTATGGAAGTACAATATATTAAAGTAGTAGCTGATAGAACGAATGGAAATTGGTTTGCTGCGAGAGCATTTAATATCTTCCAAGATATAACAATGAATCCAAGACCTACTGCAGGAGTAGGATATAGTACTACTGATCCAACTAATAATGACGTAGTCGCAAGACTGTTAAACATAAGTTCAGCAAATTTTGAAATATTAAGTGAAGGTGGAGATACACATACATTTACAGAAAATGGTGAATTTACATTTAGATTTGTCGATAAAGAAACAGGATTAGAAGGATCGGCAGTTGCTAGAGTAGATTGGATTGATAAAGATGCTCCAACTGCGACATTCGAATATTCTCCTAATTCATCAACTAACCATTCTGTAATTGTTACATTAAAACCAAGCGAAAAAGTTAGAGTAACAAATAATGGAAACTTTACTGTCGATGAAGAAGGTAATATTTATAATATCGATGGAATAATGATTCCTGGTTTAAAAGCAGATGAAAACGGAGATGTTTGGGATAGTGATGGTAATTATGTTACAAATATAAATCCGTTCACTTATGAATTCCTTTCGAATGGGGAGTTTACATTCGAATTTGTAGATATGGCTGGAAACACTGGTTCGGCAACTGCCAAAGTAGATTGGATCGATACAACAGCACCAACAGCATCAATAGAATATGATATAAAATCACTTACAAACAAAGATGTAACCGCGACTATATCATTTGATGAAGAAGATGTGACTGTAACAAACAACGATGGAGAACTAGATTATGTATTTACGGAAAATGGTGAATTCACGTTCCATTTCCAAGATGCCGCTGGAAATACTGGAAGCATCACCGCAAATGTCGACTGGATAGACAAAGAAGCTCCAACTGCGGAATTAAAATATGAAATCTTAGAGGATAAAGTAATTGTAACAGTTGTTAATCCAAGTAAAGAAATAACATTTGAAGAAGGAAATGGCGTTTACGAATTTACAAAAAACGGAGATTATGAAATAGTATTTTATGACTCTTTGGGGAATGTCGGTAAACTAATTGCTAAAATAGATTCATTTGAGGAAGAAGATAAACCGGATAAACCTGAGAACCCTGATGAAGGTAAACCTGAGAATCCAGATAAGCCTGAAAATCCCGATGAAGGAAAGCCTGAGAATCCAGATAAGCCTGAAAATCCCGATGAAGGTAAACCTGAGGAACCAGAAAAACCTGAAAATCCTGACGAAGGCAAACCTGAGGAACCAGGAAAGCCTGAGAACCCTGACGAAGGAAAACCTGAAGAACCTGGAAAGCCTGAGAACCCTGACGAAGGAAAACCTGAAGATCCAAGTAAACCTTCAAAACCAAATAAGCCTAATGATAATATCAATAATGGCAACACTACTGATATCGACAACAATACCAATAACAGTAATAGCGGTAATACAAACAATAATACCGATAACAACAGTGAAGATGACAATACATCAACAGAAAAACCTGACAATGATGGAATAAATGATGGAGAATCAAAACCAAGTACTGACAATACGAATAAGGAAGATAACAAAAATGATAACTCATCAATAAGTGTCGAAAAAGATGAAAAGAAAAATATAGTAATATCTATATTAGTTGCTACAACATTAGTTTTAGTAGGATTATGTACATATGCTATTAAAAAATTAAAATAATTTAAAAAAATGTGGTTAACAGGTCAAAAAATTCAATAAGAGGATAAGAAATTATCCTTTTTTATAATGGTATTTATACAAGCAAGTATTCTACATTCAATGATGCTAAAAATAGCATAATCTTTATCTCGTAGAATATTAAGAGGTCAATATTTGTATGAGTGAAGTCGAAAAACTAGGTTGTTTTATCGGATTAGAATTATTAGTTAATATTAGTGAAAGTAAAAAGGAGGTGTCTAATTGATTCACCTCATTTTATTTTAATCTTTTTTGTACAACACGAATTATATAATTTAATAGTTATTGATGACTTTTAAAAGATGTAATTTCCTATGATGAAAATATATGATTGTAGATTAGTAATCGATAATATGTTATACTTGTTATATGAAGAAATTATAGAAAAGATGGAGGAAAAATTATGAAACAAGAAAACATATTGTTCGATAATGGTTTTTTTGAATTAGTGAAAACTGAAGAAGATTTTGAAGTTGAGGGTGGAGTAAAACACGTAAAAAGAAATTTTGTTAGGAGACCCCCTGGTATTAGAGCTTTGATTGTGAATGAAAAAGACGAAATATTATTGTCGAGAGAGTTTCGTTATGAATTAAACGATTGGGACTATCGTTTACCAGGCGGAAAAGTTTTTGAATCGTTAAAAGATTATAAAGAAGCGTTAGAAAACGATACAGTATTTGAAAACGTATTGAAAACTGTGCCAAAAGAGGTACGTGAAGAGATCGGATTAATAGTTTCAAATCCTCAACTTATAAAAGTATCTTTGGCTGGATCGGGAGTAGTTTGGGATTTATATTATTTTGAGATAAAAGATTATAGAAAGGATGAAAATGGACCACAATTAGAAGAAGAGGAAATTATAAATGGATATGAGTGGTTCAAATTCGAAGATATCGTTAAGATGTGTAAAAGTAACGAAATTCATGAGGATAGAACAGTCGGCGTATTGTTGACTTATATTTTAAATTCAAATAGATGAGAAAGAGGGAGAATTGTATGAAAAAATATTTGTTAGTAGGTGCAGCACTATTTTCTTTGATGGTAACAACTGTATATGCATTGAATGAAAGTAAACGAAACAGCAGTTCAAAAAACTAATTGTCCATACTGCGAGAATAATGAATGTCCATATTATGAAGATAAGTCTAATTGTTCAAATTGCCACCAAAATGAACATTATCACGGTGGCAAAGGAAATGGATATGGTCGACAAGGCAAATGTGGACATCATCATCAATAAATAAAAAGTTTAAAATAGAAATTGAATTATTAAAGTTTAGTTCGAGATAAAGTCGAATGAGATTTTTTATTTAAGAAAAGAGAGAGATAGTAATGAAGATTTTATTAGGAAGTAAGAATCCATCGAAGGAAAAGGCTGTGCAGTTGGCATTAAATACATTGGGAGTAAATGATTATGAAATTATTATGTGTGAAGCTCCTTCTAATACACATAGTAGACCTATAGGTTACGAAATAATTAGAGGGGCTGAGAATAGAAATTCATTCTTAAAAGAATATGCCGATTCGAACGGACTTTCTTACGATTATTTATGCTCGATCGAAGGAGGCTTTTCTTTGGATGAGACAGGACTACCATTTGTAGTCACTTATTGTATAATCGAGAATAAAAATGGGAAGCAATCGACTGGTAAATCCTTGGGTATAAAATTGACAGATAAAATATTTCACTTTATCAAAAAGGGTGGATCATTAAATAGTGTAATCAATGATATTTTACAAACTGAAAATATTAAACAATCTCTTGGAATAATGGGATATCTCACAAATGGGTTATTCGATAGGGCCTCTGTCGATAGTGAAGCAGTCGTTTCGGGTTTTCTTCCATTTTTATATGAAAAGCAAATAAATATTCTCGAAAAAGAAATAGATAAACTGGATAGATAAAAGACAAAGCAATCTTTGAACAAAGGATAATTTCCGAATTGAAAGGTTTTTGATATAAAGACTAGTCGGCAGTCTTTTTTATATACAATTTTTTATTAAGTAACAAGGTCTTTAATTAAAACATATCATATATTGGAAAACTACTAGAAAAAAAATCAAATTTATAGTAATATAATAAGAGAATAAGATAGTTACATACTTGAGGAGGGAAATTGAGGTATGAATAGGATCATTCAATCTAAAAGGAATGTTATAGCTTGTTGTGCCATTTTCATGGTAGCGATGACAGTCTTTTTTGTCAGTCTTGGACATAGTTACGCCCAAATGTTAGGCGATGTGTTATTAGATCGGGGTAATGTGGCGGATCAAGTTTTGTATTTGTCCGACATTCCTTATATGAAAGCTCAAGTTGGGTGGGGAAATGTTTCTTTAGATAAGACTCAGTCTAATACATCATTAATCTTAGTGTTAAATGGGTATTCAACAGTGTTTAAAAAAGGAATATGGGCTCATGCTACTTCGACGATCGAGTACGATGTAAGTGAGTATAAAGATGAGTATCCGTACTTTACTACTTATTATGGAGTTAACACAACTGGTAATAAAGGAAACGGCGTAAAATTTTATATTTATACGTCTGTAGATGGCAAAGAATGGACTCTTGAAACGGAAGAAAATCCAAATGCGTTAGTTTATACAAATAGTGCTGGCTTTGCTAAAATCGATATAAGAGACGTAAATTATATTAGGCTGTATGCTCACGACAACGGTTCGAATGCTTCTGATCACGCAGTATGGGCAGATAGTAAACTTATAAAAGAAGGTTATAGTGATCAGGTGATGTTATCAGTAGAAGAGTTCGATGCTTATATCAAGACTAGATATTCTACTGGTGCAATCAAAGACGATTTAAAATTGACTTTATTACAGAGAAACTTTATAAATAGAGTTGGTCAATTTCAACTTCGTTCTTTCGTAGACAGTGATCCTAAAAATATGGAAACTTTAGAGTGGTTCATTCACAACGAAGAAGCATTGAGATTATGGACGATGGGTGGTATTCCGAATGGTACTTATGAGCGGGCACTACAGGTATTGAGTAATTTGTATCATGCTCATAAGGAAGATTTAGAGAATGAAAATGAAACACCGAATGGAAATAAATACAAAGATTTGTATTTGAGAATGATGCTCAGTTTATCGTTGACTCACTCTTCTTCTATAGGTCTTTGGATCGGTGGAAATCAATTATCGGATGCGGTCACGCGTTATGAAATTTACAAAGATATGCATTTAAATAATCAACTGTATTCTTCTTCGATGTTTGAACGCATGACCGTCGAAGAAATGCGTTGGTTGATGCATGTTAATATCGATGATGAAGAAATAATGTGGTTACACGATTATTCATTAAAAAAATATCCGAATGTTACTGAACGCTTCAATCCATATAAATATATTACATATAGAACAGGTTATAGTTATTATAGACCTCAGTATTATTCGCAAGCGAATTATGCTAAATGGGATCAAAAATACGAGTTATCGAAGTATAATATAACATATCAATCTGGAAAACCGAAACTGTGGATAGTATTCGAAGAAGGTTCGGTTTGTGGTGGTCTATCTAAGACAGCAGCGAACTTGTACGGAGTTTGGGGAGTACCTGCGAGTGTCGTCGGGCAGCCTGCTCATGCCGCATATATTTATTATTATGAAGTAGGCGGAAAGGGAGCATGGCAACTTGCTTACAATGTCGCCGCTACTGGTTGGGCAAATACTCAAGGTTATTCGAGAATGCCAAATGATTGGGGTAATTTCAGTAGTGGAGTCGTCACAAATACAGGTTCTATCAAATCGGCTTCTTATTTCTTCTTAGCTCAAGAGGCTCAAAATGAATACGATAAATACGAAAATGCCGAATTTATCTTGTTACTAGAGAGTGTTTATAAAAACGATAAAGCTAAGCTAGAACGTATTTATAGGGACGCTTTGAATGAGGAAATCATCAACTGGGATGCTTGGTTGGGGCTTGTCAATTTATATATCAGGGATACTACTAAGACTGAAGAGGATTTAGTGGCTCTAGCTGAAGAGATAAGTAATGTTCTTACTTATCATCCTTTGCCAATGTACGACTTGACTCGAAGATTGGGTTCTAAAATTACTTCTCCTCAATACAAAGGCAAATTGATGTTAATTCAAGAGAGAACTCTTCGACAAGCGACAAAAGCAACAGCTTCGAATACCTTACAATATAAAGAAGTTCCTGTTGTTGCTCAAGCATTATTGGGTGAGATAAGTGCTGAGTTAGCAACATTCTCATTCGATGGAGCAAATGCTGGCAAAATAGTTTTATCTAGACAATTACAAAGTACACAAGTAAACTGGTCTTATAGTTTGGATGGAGGAACAACCTGGACGGATGTATTCGAACATTATGTTCAGTTGACGCCAGAACAAATAGCTAGTATAGATATAAACAAAGATATAAAGATTCATATATCAGGATTAGATTATTCGGCTGCGAATATATATACAATAAATATTACGAAAAGATCATTTCCTAGTGGAGTTATAACAATAAATGATGAAGAAGATAAAATGTTCGGAGCTACGAGTGATATGGAATGGTCTTTGAATCCAAGTGAAGGATGGAATTCTTTTGCGAATACTAATCCAATATTCAGTGGTAATGTAAGGGTCTATGTAAGAGTTACTGCTACTGGAACTCAAATAGCTAGTGATCCTGTCTATTTCACATTTAAAGAAAATAATGTGGATGATTCGAAATGGTACATTCAATCAAAAAATATCAAAGCAATTGAAGTCAACGCTACTCAATCAGGTAATATGAACAATGTTTTGGATGGTAATACTAAGACTTATTGGAGATCTAAGGACGGAGTATTGCCGGCCTATATGATGTTCGAGTTAGATCAACCTAGGTACATTTCTGGTATAGATTATGTCCCTGATCCTAGTGCGAAGTATTTAACATTTGTACCTTATGGACGTGCTCGTACTTTGAATATCTATGTCAGTATGGATCGAGAGAATTGGGAACTTGCTGGGACTAAGACAAATTTGGGAGACAACGACAATTTAAAACATATAGATTTACCTGTTCCTAAAAAAGCTAAGTATGTTAAAATTGAGTGTGTTAGTGCATATGACAGTGAGATTATTTCATTTACTGTATCTGTTTTAAAATTTTATGAGAATGTTGCTGTGAGCGATACTCCGCGAGCTGATGTCAACTATAACATTGTCAGAAAGACTAATCAGAACGTAGTTGCAGAGCTTGTAAATCCTACTCGCGATATAACGGTCACGAATAATGGTGGAAGTACTAGTTATACATTTACGGAAAATGGTGAATTCACTTTCGAGTATGAAGATGCCGATGGTAACAAAGGTAGCACGACTGCTAGAGTAGATTGGATCGATAAAACGCCACCTAAATTGACGGTAGCATTCAGTACGACGAGTTTGACTAATGGAGATGTCGTCGCAACTCTTACATTTGACAAACAAGTTACAATATTATCTAAAGACGTGGAGATTGCCGAAAATCCTACCGATAAATCGAAGACTATAACATTCTTAGAAAACGGATCATTCGAATTGAAGTTCGAAGATGAGCTCGGTAATGTAGGATCTAAAGTCATTACAGTCGATTGGATCGACAAGGTTCATCCTACTGGTGAAATAGATTACAGTATAACGACTTTGACCGACAAGCCGGTTACGGTTACACTGGTACCGAGTGAGCCTATAACGGTAACTAATAATGATGGTAAATTGACTTACACTTTTGAGGATAATGGAGAATTTACATTCGAATTTATCGATCGAGTTGGTAATACAGGAAGTGCAACTGCTAGAGTAGATTGGATTACCGCACTTCCTGAATATACTATCGAATATTCTACCGAAGAGTTGACTAATGAGGACGTCGATGTTACAGTGGAAATCGAAGATGGGTATAGAATCGTCAACAATGATGCCCATAATGTTTATACGTTCGAGGAAAATGGAGAGTTCGATTTCCAATATGCCGATTCTAAAGGAGCTGTAGGATTAATTCATACTGCTGTAACATGGATCGATAAAACACCACCGACTGCCGAATTAAAATACGTAAAAGAAAAGGACAAAGTTACAGTTACTGTTGTGAACCCTAGTGAGGAGATCACTTATAAAAAAGGTAACGGAGTATATACTTATACTGAAAACGGGGAATACGAAATCATCATCATCGATAAAGTCGGAAACGAAGGTAAACTTATCGCAATCGTCGATTCTCTAGGAAAAGATGATGACGACAAGCCAGGCACTACGGATCCGAATCCGGATAAACCAGGTGAAGATGACAAACCTAGTAAACCAGATCCTGATGAGCCTGGAGAGGATGATAAGCCAGGAACTGATGAACCCGATGATTCTGATGGAGATGATAAACCAGGAACGACCGATCCTAAACCTGATGAACCTTCGAAACCTAATACGGATAAGCCGACGAATCCTAGCAAACCTGGGACTAGCGATAAGCCGAACGAAAGTGAAAAACCTTCAGATACAGATTATAAATCTTATCCATTAGGAAATCTCAGTGTAGATATTCCTTCGAATGCTATCAAGGTCGAAGGCACTGTCAAATCTGAGAATTTCGTATTATCTGATCAGTTGAAAGGTAAATTTGGAGAAGCGAGTGAATATTACGATATATTCTTCGTGGACAAGAAAACTGAAAGAGTGGATATCGCCTCTTCTGATCCGATCAAAATCAGTATTTCGGTCGATAAAAGTAAAAAGTTGTTGGGAGTTTATGAAATAACTTCCGATGGTTTGGTAAAAAAGATCGATTACAAAGTCGATGGTAAAAACATCGAATTGTCTACTAAAAGTTTAGGTAAGTTTGTCGTCTCTTATGATGAAGTTAAAGAGGAGATCCCTAAAGAAGATGAGTCTGAAACAAAGGATGAACAAAAGAAGGGAAACATTCCTATACTATTTGTGATGCTGTGTTGTATCGGAATTGCTGTAGGCTTGACTATCTTATTCTTGAAGAAAAAACAAAACTTATAGTTAGATGATTCATTTTAGAAACCACATTCTTTCGTAGTATGTGGTTTTAATGTGAATCAAATAATAGTTTATTTTAATTAAAATTTATGATAAAATTATATTGAGAGTAGCGAATTTAACGTGGTATCTCGAATTTAAACAAAAAGGAGAATATTTATGGAAGATAATGAAACAGTAGTTATTTCATATTCAAAAGATGAACTTGCAGGCATCATTTTAGATTATATTGCAAGAAGAGACGGTTTGGATATGGAGACTGAGAACTTAACTGTCGCTTATACGTGTGGTCGCGTGAGAGTAAAAGAAAAATATGTGGAGCCTACTGGCAATATACAATTCTTTATAAAGAGAAAGATAGAAAGTCCAAGTTCCGAAACAGGATATGAAGAAAAAGTTACACCACTAGATCCTAGCGAAGTAGAAGACTCAATAAGAACTTTCTTAGGAGCTCACAATTATGAAGTTCAAAAAATCGACTTTAGGGTTACAGGTGAGCAAGCAACTAACTTCGAAGGAGTATCCATCACGAGTGTTCCTCAATTGGAAAAGACTATATAAGATAAAGGGCGTAAAGGTAAAGTTGCCTTTTTTCTTTTTTTATGGTAAAATTTATCTCATTTAAGGGGGATAACTATGTGTGATAGGAGAGCTATGATTGATACATTTGATAGAGTTACTGAAGATCAAATTAGCGATTTTTTGAAATTGGAAGACTATTATCCTAAGGCAACGTCCTATACAAATGAAGAATTTCTTCGATTAGCCAAATCGGGCGACAAGGACGCAAGAGATTATCTTGTAAAGAGCAATTTGGGATTGATTATAAGCGCGGCTAAGAAAAAAAAGCCACTGGCCGAGAAAATGACATTTTTGGATTTGATTCAAGAAGGTGTTTACGGCTTTTTGGCTGCCATAGATAAATACGATGAAAATAAAGGTGCAAAATTTACGACATATGCAACTGAGTGTATAGAAAATCAAATAATTCAATCTTTAAAAATTAATGGTAATCAAGATATTTCTAGACCGACTTATATTGGAATTGCCGTGTTCAATTATAATAAACTTATGACATCTCAAAAAATAGCGGGCGAACCTGAGCTTAGTGATGAAGAACTAAAGAAGTTGCTTCACTTGACCGACAATGGATTAGAAGCCGTCAAAAAGGATGGCGATTTGCGTGTCGAAAGTTTGAACGAATTTTGTAATAGTGATGGAACAAGTGAAAAGATCGATTTTTGTTCATCCGATTATGAATTAGAAAGTACTTTACTGAGTGAAATGTCTCAAAGAAGTTTATTCATCTTTTTGAAACATTCTTTTTCTCCCCTTCATTATTACATAATATACAATAGATTTGTAAGAGAGCAAAATGGTTCTCAAATAGGCGAACCTTTCAATTTGGATAGAAGGAACATTCATCAAATGGAAAAAATTATATATAGAAAATTGAGGAAAATGTGTGATGAGAACCGCATTTTGAACTACGATTTGAGAAAAATAGGTACTCAAAGAGAAATAGAAATGATGTCTATGGAACCTATGAATCCTAATGAAATAGTGAAATATATGTTTTTCAAAAATTATTTGCCATCGAAAGAAAGGGAATTGTACAAAGCTATAATAGTTCATGAATACGAATTTTATACTTCCATTTATGCTAGTATGCTCGGGGTAAGTGAGGAAGAACTTTTAGAAATTCATACAAGTTTAAATCGTAAATTAGCAAATTTAGAAAAGTATTTTGCGAATCAATTAGAGGGATTTAAAAACGACATAAGAGTCAAGATAGGTAAAAAGATATTCGATCACGATTGGGATGCCGAGTTTAAAGATGAGAAAGAATTCGCATCGATGATGTAGTTCTCATTTCAAATAAAAATTGTAAAATTGATGGGAACTTGTTCTAAAATCGATCGAAGGTGTTATAATAATTATGTGATCAGTATGGAGAATATTAGTAAAAATAAAAGTTTTTGGTTTTTGTGTTTAGGTGGGTTTATCGTATTTGCTACCATGTTGTTGATGATAAAAACTTCCAATATAGAATCGTTCGATAATTTCTTTGGGACGATCTTCGTGCGAAGTGAAACGATGACCAATATCATGCGAGGAATTACTCTTTTGGCCGAGGCAGGTAGTTTGATTTTATTCGCTGTTCTATTTGCGATATTCGTTAAAGACAAAAGAGATGGAGCATCGATGTTATTTGGGCTCGGTATTTGTGCTGGAATCAACAGCGTTCTCAAAAAATTGATCAGAAGACCGAGACCTTCAATTGAACATTTAGTAGTAGCAGATGGATTCAGTTTTCCGAGTGGACATTCTGCTTCTTCGATGGCATTTTATGGACTCTTAATATATTGGATTTGGAAAAATTGTAAAAATGTAATGCTAAGAAATGTATTGGTAGCATTTTTAGGATTCATCATTTTGGCAATAGGGACGAGTAGAATTTATCTCGGTGTTCACTATCCTAGCGACGTGATCGGTGGGTTCTCATTTGCAATTTTCTATTTATCAATTTATATCAAATGCAGTGAAAAAATTTGGGCCAAAAAATAAAGTTGGCTTTTTATTTGATTTATTTAAAAATTTTAGGCTCCCGAAATTCGACCAGTAAAAAGACCGAAGGCATTGAAATGTAAGCTGTTAGTGGTAAAATTTTGACTGTCGTGCGCGCCAAAGCACGATAAAAAAGAATGTGAAGGAAGGTTTTTTATGATAAGTTTTATCATCTATGACAAAAATGGCGAATCGCGGGAATTGTATTCCAAAGTCGTAAAGAAGTTCTTTTATACTTCTATCGATCGTTATAAAATTTACGAATACGATCGCATCAATCAAGAAACTCTAAATGAGATCGAGCACATCGAAGGTGTTAGAATCTACATTTTGAACTTGGATACTCCCGGTTATGATGCTTCTAAGTTTGCTAGAAAGATCAGATCTGATGGTGACTTGATAAGTCCTATTATCTTGTTGACCAAAAGAGATAAATCCGAAGTAGTCGAAGAACTCAACAATGTTCTCTATTTGGATTTACTTCAAATTGATGAGAGGTTGATTTTCACATTAGCAGGTGCTCTTAGAGATGCATACGATATAGTTTCGAGGTATTCGGTATACAGTTTTTCTATTTTCGATGAGATATATAGATTACCCTACAACGACATATACATGATAAAGAAAAATTTTAAAGATGACTCAGTAACAATATATACGAAAGATGATACATACACGGATTACATCACTATACGAGGAATAGAGTCCGAGTTGGCAAGTGATTTGAGGTTTTTGAAGATACATAGAAGTGTAATAATCAATTTATACAAAGTAATAGGTTACGACAAGAAGAGCAACACATTGTCTTTTTGCAATGGAATGACAACCAATATGATATCGAGACATGGAAAGTCCATTTTGACTACGAGACTCAAAAATTTCGGTCGATCCGATTACATTAAAAGCAAAGTCGATTCCGAGTAGTCGACTTTTTGTATTCAACAGTGTTATAATGTTGTAAAGAAGCAAACTGTGGAAAAACTGATCATTTTCCACAAGAGGAGTGAATTCGGTGAAAGAGAAAACTTGTATAGTAAGTGAAAGTATGACTTTAATAGATTTTTTGAAAGGTACATTGAACGAATACACTGCTAAAAAAATCAAAAGTTTTATCAAGTACAATATGATCGAAGTAGATGGCAAGATCGCGAACAAAGCGACGGAGATCGTCAAAGGCGGAAGTACAGTCAAAATATATTTTACTAAAAGGCTCATAAACGAGTTCGAATTGAATATCATCTTCGAAGATGAAGACTTGATCGCTATCGACAAACCAGCCGGATTGTTATCCATTTCTAATTCCAAAGAAAAAGAACTGACGGCGTTCAGACTCGTTTCAGATTACATTAAAAAGGATCATAAAAATGCCAAGTTGTTCGTAGTGCATAGATTGGATCAAGGGACTTCGGGTGTGTTGATGTTTGCAAAAAATCGTAATATACAGGAAACTTTGCAAAAGTCGTGGAACGATATCGTCTCAAAAAGAGAGTACATCGCGGTCGTCGAAGGACGAATGAACAAATCGGGAACGATCGAATCTCATCTAGCCATGAATCATTTTCAAAAAGTGTATTCGACGAGAGATGTAGAGAACGGATGGTATGCGAGAACACATTACAAATTGTTAAAATACAAAAACAATTATTCTCTTTTGGAAGTGAATATCGATACAGGACGTCGCAACCAAATAAGAGTTCATATGAGTGAACAGGGACATCCTGTCACGGGTGATAAAAAATATGGAGCCAAGAAAAATCCTATAAATAGGTTGGCCTTGCACGCTAGTAAGTTACATTTTGTAGATCCGAGATCAGGTAAAATGATGCAGTTGTCTGCTCCTGTACCTTTGGAACTAGAGAAGTTGACCGAATGAAAATTTTCCATTTATATGGAAATTTTTTTTTCGATTTGATACAATGTCATCATGAAGAAAAAAGTTGACAAAATAAAAATTTTTAAATATTTAGTCTTGGCGTATTTTATCATTTCTCCTTTATTCGATTTGATATTTCTATATAATAAGATTACCACTTTGATGAGAGTTATGATCATATTGTTGTTCGTCGGGCTTACAGCAATTTTGTTCAAGGAATCTCGCAAAAAGATATGGTATTTGTTGGCATACTATTTGGCTATTGGTTTCTATTTGGCTATTTCTTATTTTCATAGTAAAGGTTTTACAACGTTGTTACCTGATTTATCATATAGCGTAGTAAATGAAGCGACTACTTTGTTAAAACTATGTATGCCTTTTTCGATTTTGTTCATTTTTAAATATTTACCTATAGAAAAAGAAGAATTTTTTAAAGTAATATTTTGCTGGGTAGTATTGATCGCAGGAAGCATCGTCGTTTGCAATTTGGTAGGGTATTCTCTTTCTTCTTATACCGATGAAATTACAAAATATAGTATCTTCTCATGGGGACGAGGACTTTCTGTGACGGACATTGCTACTAAAGGATTCTTTACTTATGCAAATCAAATTTCGAATGTACT
Organism: uncultured bacterium; assembly: GCA_948433885.1. Taxonomy (GTDB): domain Bacteria; phylum Bacillota_I; class Bacilli_A; order RF39; family UBA660; genus RUG11867. The sequence continues at coordinate 43,463 of CAOJEC010000001.1, forward strand.
TTCAGTTTTGTTAGTCGTCATGTTTTATGAAGTAATTATCGATAAGAGAAAGATCGGTGTAATTTCACTAGTGCTCATTGCCTTGTCCTGTTTGATGTTAGGTACGAGATTGTCGACGTATGGTGGAATTATAATTCTAGGTGGGTTCGTTGTAATTTATCTAGGATATGCATGGCTTTTAAAAAAGAAAATATCGAGGTGGATCTTATTTCCTATCATATTGTCGATAGGATGGACGATCTTGTTGCCTATTGCGCCATGTAATAGTAGAATGCAAGAAATAAAAAATGCTAAGACTGGTGAGCAGTCCGAAGAATCTATGACGAACGATCGAGAAGATGTAAGAACGATGGAAGAGGTTGATGAACGTCTCGTGTATATCGAAAACAACATCAATAAAGCTACGATCGGAAAGCAGTTTTATATGGATTATTATCCTTATATGTACGACATGAACTTTTGGAAAGATATTGTCGAGAAACAAAAGCAAGGTGATTACATCGATTATCGAAAGATGGAGATGTTGATCGCCGATAGATTGTTCGAAATTGACGATCGGAAAGCCGATATATTTTGGGGCATATCTAATGTCAGAATGCAAAAAGTTACAAACATCGAAAGGGATTTTGTATTACATTATTATACTTTCGGAATAGTAGGTTCTATACTGAGTCTTTCGTTTTATATATTCATGTTAGTAGTTTTAATAAAAATGAATATTTGTGAATTTAGTTTTTGGAATATTTCCTTATTGGGCATTTTAGTGATCTTCGTTTTCGGTTCGTTTATGACCGGAAATTCACTCAATTTTTTGGCGACGACAGTTCCATTTTCATATGTCGTTTGTGCTGGGAAAAAGATATTCGTTGCGGGAAATAGGCATTCGTAGTATAATTATTTGAGAAAGGATGCAGAGTATGACATTTTTTAAAAATATAATGTACAGTTTCAAGAAGTATAAGTTTTTGTTGTCTCAATTAGTGTCGCGTGATTTCAAGGTCAAATATAAGCGCAGTATTTTGGGAATCATATGGAGTCTTTTGTATCCAATTTTGACTATGAGTGTGATGGCTTTGGTATTTACAAAGATGTTCAAGATGAGTACTCCAGGGGTAAACTATTTGGTTTATTTGATGAGTGGACTAGTCATTTTCAACTATTTCAATGAAGCGTCCAATTTAGCAATGAGTAGTGTTGTGGCAAATTTCAGTCTCATCAATAAAGTTTATATGCCAAAGTATATATTTCCACTTTCAAAATGTTTGTTCGTCGGGATCAACTTTTTATTAACATTGATACCTTTATATGCGATAATATTCATCACTGGTACAAATGTTAATATATATCATCTTTTGTTGCCATATATGTTCTTTTGTTTATTTTTATTCACTCTCGGCATGGGCTTCATTTTATCAGCAGTATCGGTATTTTTGCGAGATATGTTCTATATTTATGGAGTTGTAATAACTTTGTGGACTTATATGACTCCTATCATGTACGATATTTCGATAATACCTGAAAATCTTTTGTTTATATTCAAATTAAACCCAATATATTGGTTTATTAAATTTGCTAGAGATATCATTTTATACAATGTCATACCAGGTTTAAACGTATGGATTTATTGCGGAGTGTTTGCCTTAGGTGTTTTGTTTTTGGGTATGTTCGTATTCAAAAAAACCCAAGACAAGTTCATCTACTATGTATAGGAGGTCGCGATGAAGAAAGAAGATATAATGATCGAATTAAATGACATATCGATGAGGTTCAATTTAGGTATCGAAAAGGGCTTTTCTCTAAAACAGGGATTTGTCGATATGTTTAAAAAAGAAAAGAGAAAAAAAGAAAAAAATGAATTTTGGGCTTTATCGAATGTAAATTTTAAAGTAAAAAAGGGTGAAGTGGTCGGATTTATAGGATCGAATGGTGCTGGAAAGTCTACACTTCTCAAGGTTGTCGCCGGCGTCATGAAACCTACTAAAGGGGTCGTGTTGACTTACGGGAATATTTGTCCTATGATTGAGTTAGGTGCAGGATTCGATATGCAACTCACTGCAAGAGAAAATATTTATTTGAACGGAGCAGTAATGGGTTATTCCAAAGAATTGATCGATGAGAAATTTGATGAAATAGTCGAATTCTCTGAACTCAAAGATTTTTTGGATGTCCCTGTTCAAAATTTCTCGTCCGGTATGGTGGCGAGATTGGCTTTTAGTGTAGCGACAATCGTCAATCCAGAGATACTCATTGTCGATGAAATACTATCTGTCGGTGATATTGCTTTTCAAGCAAAGAGCGAAGCAAAGATGATGGAGATGATAACTGGTGGTACGACCGTATTATACGTTTCACATTCATTAGAAGCTATAAAGAAGTTGTGCAATAAAGTCGTTTGGATAGAACATGGAGAAGTTCAAAAAATAGGAGATATCGCTGTTTGTGATGAATATATGGAATTTATGAGTAGGAAGTAGGATTTTGGTAGTATGAATAAAATGATATTGAAACAATTTTTGGATGTTAGAAAACGACTAAAAAAGAAAAAAAGTATAATTATAGTGGCACCATACTTCAATGAAGAACGATTGAAGGATGGTTATTTTAAAAGAGTAAAGGCCGTCGATGAATTGTTTGCAGATTATTATAAGGTATATGTAACGTATGAGACAACAAAACCTTATATTCAATTTGAGGAACATGAAAATGATACGACAGTCGTAAGATATCTTCCTGGATCAAAGAAGCAAAAATTGTTAGTTGCTTTGTTGATGATGGCTGCAAAAAAAATATATTGTCATTCAGTTTGGCAAGTCAAAACAAAATTTTTTAAGCTTCCAGGTGTAAAAGTATACGTCGATGTTCACGGAGTGGTTCCTGAAGAAGAAACACTTTATGAAAGATATGAAGCAGCCCAAATGTATGGCGATATCGAAGAAGTGACTGTACAAAAGGCCGAATGTTTGATATGTGTGACTAACAAAATTAGAGAACATTTAAAAGAAAAATATGGGGATAAGTTTAAAGCTAGAACTATAGTGATGCCAATTTATGATACTAGTCTATCTCAATATGACATCGAAGTTCCTAAGAGTAAAAAACTAGTGAAGGATAAACCTGTGGTCATCTATGCAGGTGGAATTATGAAATGGCAAAAAATAGAATTGATGCAGGACTCCATAAACAAAAGTAAGGATGCCGCAGAGTTTATGGTTTATTGCCCTAATCCAAAAGAATTTTGGGAAACATGGGAATATCCAAAAATGAAAAATCTTACAGTAGGTTCTAAATCATATAAAGATTTGTGTAAGGATGTTTATTCTATCGCTCATTACGGGTATGTTTTGAGGGATGATATTACGGTAAACAATGTAGCTTGTCCTACCAAAATTGCCGATTATTTTAAGTATCGTGTCGTTCCAATCGTAAGCAGTCCAAAAATAGGAGATTTCTTAGAATTGGGAATGAGATATATAACTTTGGAAGATTTCAATAATGGTAAATTATTATCAAAAAAAGAACTCGAAGAAATAGCAGATAATAATGAAGAAGTGCTTAAAAAGTACGTCGAAAGACACAATAAAGGCAAAGAAGAATTTAAGCAAATGTTCAAATGAGGTGTATGAAATGATAAGAAAAGTGAAAAAGTTTTTTGAATTTATAGGTGCCCTTTTCTATTTTCTATTTTATAGAATTAAAAACATCGGAAAAAAGAAGAATGTTGCACAAGTATTGAATTCTTTTAATAGTGGTGGCCTTGAACAAGTTGCGGCAAATGTTTATAAATCTTTTTTAAAAAATGGAAATGGGTCTTATGTAATATCTATAAGCAATACTGCAGGTCCGATTTGTCAACAGTTAGAATCTCCTAAACATTTTAGAATGATCTATTACAATTTTAGTGCTATGTTAAAATTTTGTGCTAAAAATAATATAGGTACTTTAATTTATCATTTCTCTACATTTAAACTGCCTCAATTCAAAATGTTAGGTTTTAAAACATATTATGTTATTCACAATACCTACCTTTGGTATACAGAAGGTGAATGGCAGAATTTAAAAATAAAAATGAAATTCACAAATGGGATCATTGCAGTTTCCGAGTGGTGTAAAGATTATTTTATAAAGAAAACGGGTATATCGAAAGTTAAAGTCATTTTAAACGGTATCGATTTTCAAAATTTACAGTCAGGTAACATATCGACTATTACACGAAAATCTCTAGGCATTAAAAATGACGATATAGTAGTTTTGACTGTGGGCTCTTATACTGATCAAAAACATCAAATGGCAATTCTCGGTATTGCTGAGCAGATGATAAAGAAATACAAAAACATGAAATTTTTATGTGCCGGTCCAATTTTAAATCGTGATTTATTTAAACTGTTTAAACGAGAGTTAAAAAAATCTTCAGCAAATAAAAATGTCATAATACTCGAATATGTTCCACAAGATCAAATGGGTGATTTTATTCATAATGTTTGCGATATTTATTTACAGCCGTCTATTCACGAGGCTGGCGTACCTTTAACTGTTATGGAAGCGCTCATCAAGAAAAAGCCTGTCATCATGACCGATTTTATGCTCGATAAGACGTTCCCTGTAATCGACCGAATAGTTGGAGTTCGTCCTCCTTATGAAGATCTCATGTCGATTACACCAAAAAAAGTTATCGAAATGACAAAGAAAAAAGTCGATAGTTCGACAAATGAATACGTTAGGAAATTGGAAGATATAGTAAGCAACTTGGATTATTATCGTGATGAAAGTAATTTCAATATAGACGATTATGCATTTTTGAGTATGGAGCGAATGGCTCAAGAATATATAGATTATATTATCATTTAAAAGAAAATTTTGGATAGTCTATCGTGCGATTTTGTTAATGTGAATCGTTATCATTTCCAAAATTTTTTTTGTAGATATAAAGTACTTTTTTTGATAAAATTGTAATATGAAAGTTGGTAGTAAATATGAAGGAAAAAAGTATGGACTTAGGATTTATGCTGATAGCATTTATCTTCATAAACGTGTTAGTGACGAGCATAGCGTTCATTTTTAAAGTTCCTGTATCTATTTGGAACTTCATTGTATCTTCTTTGTTGACTCTCGGAATGTATGTCGTCATAATGCGAAAACATAAATATAAAGTAATAGAGATTGCTGTTTGCTTTGGACTATTCATCTTATCGATTTCTGGAAGCATGTTATTGGCTAGCAATGAATACGATATTTCTTGGGATGGAAATATGTACCATAAAATTGCCATAGGAGAATTGAGTGAGGGATGGAATCCTATCTATCAAAGTATAGACGATTTCAATGAAGAAGCCGAGATAAAATTGAGCAGTACAGCAGCTATATGGAACGATCATTATCCTAAGGCAACGTGGATATTTGGCGCTAACATCTACAAAGTAACCGGAAATATCGAAAGTGGAAAGTGCATAACTTTCTTGATGATATTAGCAACTTTTTTAATAAGTTATTCTTTCTTCAATTTAAAAAATAAGGCGACAAACTATATTCTTGCAAGCTTATTGGCTTTAAATCCTATTATATTATGTCAGATAGGAACATTTTATATAGATGGTATTTTAGGGAATTATCTCATTCTTTTGATTTTGTCTCTTTCAATCATGGGAAATAAAAAACTAAAAGTGAATCGTTTAGAAAATTGTATTTTATATTTTATGATACTTTCTATAATAATAAATTTGAAATTTACAGGATTCGCTTATGCGGGAATATATTCGTTATTCTATTATATTTACTTTTTAATAGATAAAAAATTGAGAGAACTCAATTTTAAATCTTTAACCATAACGGCTGTATGTGCTTTGATCATTGGAGTAGGAGTAATAGGGTGGTCTACTTATCCCAAAAATTTTATGGAACACGGCAATCCTTTTTATCCTTTATACGGAAATGATGCAGTCGACATTATGGAATCGAATACCCCTACGGATTTTCTTTCGATGAATAGAATTAAGAGATTCATCGTTTCAAATTTATCTCGATCAGGTAACGGTTCAAATAATGGATTGAAAAGTTATGAGATAAAAATGCCTCTTTCTTTTTCACAAAATGAATTGATGGTATTTATCAGTCCCGATGTTCGAGTAGCGGGGTATGGCGTTTTATTTGGTGGCGTATTGCTGATTTCATTTGGTGCAATGTGTTACTATTTTTACAAAAATAAATTCAATCATAAAGATACTTTAATTCTCATGCTCATACCAATTTTAGTGACAGGACTCATCGTCTTAGTAATAAAAGAAAGTTGGTGGGCTAGATATCTACCACAACTCTATTTAGTACCTACGATCGTAGTTATCATGATGAGTTATATAAAAGGTAATGCTTCTAAATTTTTGAATAATTTAATAGTTTTTGCTCTTATCGTAAATAGTTATATACTATTAAACGTCATTCATGAAAATCGCAGTTTTGGAAGGGAGAGTGTGGATGCTCAGTTTGCTGAAGTTTACGATGCTTTCAAAGATGAGGATATCAAGATATCATCGGACATTTTTTCCGGTGCTGTATTCAATGTATTAGATAAACTACCAAAGGCAAAAATAATAGATAATACATGCGATGAACAAGATACTTTGCAACTTATGAATGGTAAAGTGTGTGTGTATAGCGATGATGAAGATAAAGACGAAAATGAAGAAAAAAGTGAATAGATTGACCATCTATTGACTAATTGATAATTCAGTTTATAACAAAATGCGTTCTTTCGAATGCATTTTTTGATGGCTTAGAGCATTTCCGTTTTAATTGCACAAACGATACTCATTTGGTATACTTTTGTAGAAGAGGTAAGTTTATGGTTAAAAATAGAAATTACAATATCGATTTATTCAAAGGAATTGCTGCTATAGGAATAATATTTATACATACAGTGTTTTGGAGTGGTGAAAGCTATGCACCGGATTGGATCAGATCTTTATCTTTGTTAATTGATGTTCCATTATTCATTTTTATATCGGGAATAAGTTTTAGTTTTCACGAATCGATAATCAAAATGCTCAAAGGATTTCTAAAGCTTTGGAAAATTTTTATCCTGTTTTTAATCTTATATTATTCACTTACATTTTTTATAGATTATGACAATTTTACTTTGTCGAACATAGTAAAATCGATCTTCTTTTCTTTTCCGGGAAATAGTAGATTGTATGTAGTAGGTGGATCATTTTGGCTTGTATATATGTATTTTACAGTTTCATTGATCGCTTCTGCCATTATTACTGTATACAATCGTCATTTTAAATCTTTAGACAATTTTAAATATATATTACTTTTTAGTTTTTTCATATATGGCATGAAATTGTATTATCCTAGTTTCTTTTTCTTAGATATTCAAACACTTTTCTATTTATTCATATATCTTTTAGGATACTATTTTAGTAAGATAAAAATCGATGGTAAGACATTTGTTATATTGGAATTTTTGACATTGACGATTTTGTATTTTTTAACTAGACATAACGACTACGGATTCAATATGATGCAGACGGCCAAATTTGCTTACCATATAAATTATATGGTATATAGTATGATCGCGATTTTAGTGGTTACTTATTTTAAAGACGTTTTAAAAATCAAGAAGAAAAACATTTTAACTTTTATTGGTGAAAATGCATTGTTATTCTTCTTTTGCCTGGGGCTAGGTTCGACCTTTATTTATGAATTTTTACAACCGTTAAATTCTTATTCTATAGGAAGTAGGGTGGCAATACTCACATTAATAAATTTTGTAACTACTTTTGTATCAGTACTTGTCTTAAAAGGTGGAGTATTGTTATTAGATAAGTTTATAGATTTTTTTAAAAAGAAAAAGGTTATGCCAAAGTTATTATGTTTTAAACTTAAAAAATAATGTGATTCGATGAATTGAAAGGAAATAAAATTATGAAAAAAATAAAAGTTATGAGTATATTCGGAACGAGACCTGAAGCAATCAAAATGGCTCCTCTCGTGAAAGAGTTGGAAAGTAGAAATGAGGTAGAAAGTATAGTTTGTGTTACAGCACAACATAGAGAGATGCTGGATCAAGTTTTGCAAACTTTCGATATTACACCAAATTACGATTTAAATATCATGAAATCAGGTCAAACTTTGGCCGATATTACAACTCGTGCTCTGAATGGATTGGAAAGTGTCATAAAAGAAGTTAAGCCCGACATCGTTTTGGTTCATGGGGATACGACGACAACTTTTGCTGGAGCACTTGCAGCATTTTATAATCAGGTTTCTATAGGGCATGTTGAAGCAGGACTTAGAACTGAAGATAAATATTCACCTTTTCCTGAAGAGATGAATAGACAAATGGTTGACTGTATGACCGATATGTATTTTGCTCCGACAAATATAAGTAAGCAAAATCTTATAAAAGAAAATATAGATCCAAATAAAATATATGTTACAGGGAACACTGTTATTGATGCGATGGCTACGACAGTCGAGGACAATTATTCACATGAAGAATTAGAGTGGATAAAACCTCATGAAAGAATGATTTTATTGACAGCACATAGACGAGAAAATCTAGGAGAGCCTATGAAACGTATATTTACGGCGATTAAAAGAATTGTAGATGAATTCGAGGACGTCAAAGTAGTTTATCCTATTCACATGAATCCTCTAGTTAGACAAGTCGCAAATGATATATTTAACGATACTGATCGGGTGAAACTTATTGAACCTTTGGAAGTTTTCGATTTTCATAATTTTCAAAACAAATCTTATTTGATTTTGACCGACAGTGGTGGCATTCAAGAAGAAGCACCTAGTCTTGGAAAACCTGTACTAGTTCTGCGTGATACAACCGAAAGACCTGAAGGAATAGATGCAGGAACTTTGAAACTTGTTGGAACCGATGAGGATACCATATACGAAGAAACAAAAAAATTGTTGGAAGATATAGAAGAGTACAAAAAGATGAGTACAGCTAGCAATCCTTATGGAGATGGAGAAGCCAGTAAGAGAATCGTCGATGCCATAATAAATAAATTTACTTGTGAAGATAAATAAGTTGTTTAAAGATATATAACTAAAATCTTTTGGGTTTTTAGTTATTTACTTTTTTGTTTATATTTGATGGAGGATGTAAGATGGTAAATTATATTAAATTGTTGAGAGTTAAACATTGGATCAAAAATCTATTGATTTTTATTCCTTTGATATGCTCGGGGATGATAACGGGCGACAATATTGTCGGGTGTGTAATCGGTTTTTTTGCTTTCAGTACAATGTCATCGTTTATTTATATCATCAATGATATCAGGGACATCGAGAAAGATAAACTTCATCCTGTAAAAAAAGAAAGACCACTGCCTAGTGGAAAAGTAAAAAAATCTATAGCAATAGCTATTGCTATATTGGCGATTATATTTTCAATAATCGCCAATATATTAATTAATAAAACGCTATTATCCGACTCATTTTATTTATTGATAGCATATATGTTAATAAATTTAGGTTACAGTTTTGGTTTAAAAAACGTCGTTTTACTAGATATTATTTTGCTGGCTACGGGGTTTGTAATCAGAGTTTATTATGGTGCTAGCATTATCGGTGTAGAAGTTTCAAGTTGGCTATTTTTGACTATATCTTCGGCAGCATTATTTTTAGGTTTAGGTAAAAGAAAAAAAGAATTCATAATTAGCAAAGATGCACGAAAGGTATTGGTCGAATATAATGAAGAATTCTTGGATAAATTTCAATATTTATGTTTGACGTTGACTATCGTTTTCTATTCTCTATGGACTATCGAACAAGATTCGACTTACATCAAATTTAGTATTCCACTTTTGATAGTCGTATTCATGAAGTATTGCTTGACGATAGAGAAAGATATCGAAGGCGATCCTACAACAATATTATATAAAGATAAATTTCTTTTGATTCTTTGTGTCTTATATGCCATTTTAATGTTGTTATTTATGGTGGTCATCCGATGAACATATATGATTTTGATGGGACAATTTACGATGGTGATTCTAGTATAGATTTTTATAAATATTGTATACGAACTAATATAAAGTGCATGTCGATTGTACCAAAAGTTATTTATAAAATGATACTTTTTAAAATGAAAATGATCAGTAAAGAAGAATATAAATCGTCATTTTTTAGTTTTTTAAAATTTATCGATAATCCTGAATGTACAGTAGAACAATTTTGGAATAAATATCAAAAAAAAATAAAGAAATTTTATATAGATAAGAAAAAAAGTTCAGATATAATAATTAGTGCATCTCCTGAATTTCTTTTAAAACCGATAGTAAAAAAATTCGGTTGTAATTTGATCGCTACCGAAGTCAATATAAGGACCGGACAGCTATTGGAAAAAAATTGTTATGGATCAGAGAAAGTAGAGAGACTTAAAAAGTTGGGTATAAATAGCTGTAATGAATTTTATTCGGATTCTAGATCCGATGAACCATGTAAAAAGATTGCAAAAAAAGCATTTTTAGTACATAAAAATAACATAGATCGATGGCTATAAATAAATCTAATTTTTATTTTTTTTAATAATTGCTTTTTGGTCTTCAAACTTAAAATTGAATATATATTTTTGTTACAGGAGGTATGGGGAAACATTGTAAATGTTTCTTTTTTTTGATACAATTGAATCGATGAACTAGTAGAGATATAGTCCAATGAAGAAAGAGAGTTATTATGAAGGATAAATTTACAAAATTGATAAATGTGTATAAAAAATATGGTTTTGTAGGATTTTTGAAAAAATTGTATGCCTATGTCGTGGCAAATTATTTTAACAAGATAAGTTTTGCAGTATTTTTTAATAAAGGTAAGTATTGTAGACAATTGGAAGAAATTTTACGGGACTGTGATTACGATAGAATCGTTTTATGGAGAAGCAGTTTTGGATACGACGTTCCTCTATTTCAAAGACCTCAACATATTGCCAAAAATTTATCTAAGAACAAATGCTTGGTATTTTATGAAGTTACGACGATGACCGACAAGGTAAAGATATTCAAAAAACAAAGTGATAACATCTATTTATTAAATTTTAATAACATTGCTCTCAATAAATTGTTGATGAAGGCATTGAGTAAAATCGATAAGCCGAAGTATATACAACTATATTGTACAGATTGGAAGTTGACTGTCAAAGATATCGAAGATTATATGAGCGAAGGATTCAAATTCATCTACGAATATGTGGATGATCTTTCTCCGGATTTGGCGGGTACTAAGGATATTCCTAAAAATATTGTAGATAAATATGAATACGTGATGTCGCATGATGAAGTGTATGTCATAGTGACTGCTAGTGCTTTGGAAGAGGACGTCGTCAAACGAAGAGGACGCAAAAACTTGGCATTTTCTTCGAATGGAGTAGACTATGAATATTTTCAAGAATACGATGAAAATTTTGTCGTCGATGAAGAATTTCAACGTGTTTTGGACATCGGCAAGCCTATCGTATGTTATTATGGTGCATTGGCCAAATGGTTCGATTACGAGTTGATTAAAAAAATCGACGCCGAAGGAAAGTACAGTGTGGTTTTATTCGGAATAAAATACGACGATGCATTCGATGAAAGTGGAATAAACGAATTGGAAAACGTTCATTTCTTAGGAACTAGAGATTACAAAGTGCTCAAATACTATGCTCAAAAGTGCGATGTACTCACGATTCCGTTCATCTTGAACAATATTACCGCGGCTACAAGTCCTGTCAAGATATTTGAATACATGGCTATGCATAAGCCAATCGTCATTACCGATTTGAAGGAATGCCGTCAATATAAGAGTGTGATGATCGCAAAGACTCATGAAGAATTCATACAACTAATCGAAGAGGCACTTTCAAAGGAGAACGATGAAAAGAGTATTGCTCTTTTGGATAAAGAAGCAAGAGAGAACGATTGGCAAGAGAAAGCAAAAGTGATAGTCGATACTATCAGTAAAGATGAGTAAAATAGGAGAAGTTTTATTGAAAGAAGGAAAATGTCAAAAATGAAAGGTGTCGTTTTAGCAGCGGGAAAAGGGACGAGATTGTATCCTTTGACTAAGTGTATTCCAAAAGTTTTATTGCCGGTGTACGATGTGCCGATGATACACTTTGCATTGGATTTTATGAAACGTTCGAAAGTCGATGAGGTAGCAATAGTGATATCTCGCGAAGATGAAGTGTTGATGAAAAAGATTTTGAATGATGGATTCAATTATGGACTCAAAATCGAGTACTTTATTCAAGAGGAACCTAATGGTACGGCAGGCGCGCTTAAAGTTGCTGCATCTTTTATAAAGAATGAAGATGTTCTATTGTATTATGGAGATAATGTCTTGTTAGGAAGAGACATCGATAAATTGATCGAAGAGGGAAAAGCAAATTTAGAAAAAGGATTTGCAAGTTTGCTAGCATATGAAGTAGAAAATCCATCGTCTTATGGAGTATTGGAAATAGATTCCGACAATAAAATAGTGTCTTTAGAGGAGAAACCGGTTGTACCTAAAAGTTCGCTTATAGCACCTGGTGTATATTTTTATCCTAAGGACGTGGTCGATAAGCTCGAAGAGATCGATTTATCACCACGTGGAGAATACGAGATGACTGATGTTAACGATCTCTATTTGAAGGAAAGTAGATTACTTGCAATTAGAGTACCTAGTACAGTCGTGTGGTACGATACAGGAAATGCAGACGTTCTTTTGCAAGCAGCTAACGATTATAAAAAAATGAAAGGTGAGGAATGGTTTACTCATGAAAAAGATAATACGAAATAATTGGAAATGGATTTTAGGCTTTGTGCTGATATTCCTTTGTTCTTTGGTACTTCCTTTTTCAGGAGACGACTTGGATTGGGGGATGAAGTCTATAAGCGAGTATGGTTCTCTCCTTGTAGACCCTACTTTAAATGGTCGTTATGTGGGGAATTTTTTAGTCATATTGATAACAAAACACGCGGTTATTAGATCACTAGTCACCGCCCTGATTGTGATGGGCATCATATATATGATTGTAAAAGAAACGAAGGCTCCTTTAATATTCGTCTGTTTATTGATCATCTTGATGCCAGTATCTATTTTTCGCCAAAGTATAACTTGGGCTAGTGGTTTTACCAATTATACGATTTCTACTTTGGGATTGCTCATCATACTTGTGGGAATCAGGCAAATATTTTTAGATAAATATGATGAAAAATATAAAGTGGTAATTCCAATTTTGATTTTTTTGACATCGTTTTTTCTCGAAAATGTAACTTTATTTTTGACACTTTTGACGATTGCAGTAAATGTTTTTTATTATATCAAACATAAAAAGTGGAATAAACTTTTGGTGATTTGTTCGATAGTTTCCATTATAGGAACAATCCTTATGTTCATTCAACCTGCATATCGCTCGGTTGCATCGGGTGATGACGGATATCGAACAATAGCAAACAGTTTAAGAGGGACAATCATCCGCTGTGTGGTGAACTACGTTTATTTTATTCATCGGTTCGTCGCCTTCGAAAATGTCATATTGCTAACGGTCATCACCCTAAGCTTAAGACTATATTTTAAGAAGAATGAAAAAGATTATCCGAAGTCGAAAATTACTATCTTAAATGTAACTTTTTGTATCGCAATGGCATTTTTGACATATGTGGCGTTACTCAGTATTAATCCAAGTTGGCAATTGGACGATAAAATACAAAATTACTTGAATGCTTTTCTTTCTCTAATTTTCATATTCAATACTTTGGTACAAATAATAGTTTTGTTTTATTCTAAGAAAAGTTTTTGGAAAGTGACCATGCCATTAATTTGCATAACGGGTTTAATCGCACCGCTTTTCTTAGTCGATCCGTTAGGACCTAGAAACTTTTTTGTCATATACGTACTCGAGATGATAGAAACATTTTATATTTTGAACGAAGCAAAATTCGATTATGAAGATTTCAAATATGGCGCAGCTACTGTACTAGCAGTCATGATCGTCTATTATTTCAGTATATATGCGAGAATATCGATTGTTTATTTGCAAAGAGATAATTACATCGAGTATATGTCTTCCCAAACAGTAGATCAATTAGTCGTCGTTCCTGAGGTACCTTTTAAGGAATTTGTACATTATGACAACTTTTCTGATAAACATATGAATTATGTTTATAATAAAAATAAGAATGTTCGTGAAGATATAAAGTACTCATTCATTCCATATGTAGATTGGGTAAATATGATGTGGAAGAGTGGTTACAAAATAGTCCCTTGAGTTTGACTTATCGTGTGAAATGTAGTATAAATATAAAAGAAGAATGGTGATAGAAAATGAAAAAAATGTTATTTGTAATATTCATGTTGGGAGTCGTTGTTTGTTTGTCAGGTTGTGGCAGCAAAGATGAAATCAAAACATATAATGTCGAAATGAAGATAAAGGATAAAGGTATTATCAAGTTAGAATTGGATGCCGAACAAGCTCCTATAACAGTTAAAAATTTTATCAAGCTTGTAGAAGATGGATTTTATGATGGACTTACTTTCCATCGTGTTGTAGAAAACTTTATGATTCAAGGAGGAGATCCTTTAGGTACTGGACTCGGTGGATCTGAGAAAAAGATCAAAGGTGAATTCGAACTCAATGGAGTGACTAACGAAATAAAGCATACCCGTGGAACTATATCGATGGCTCGTTCTAAGGACTATGACAGTGCGAGTAGTCAGTTTTTCATAGTACACAAAGATAGTCCACATTTGAATGGTCAATATGCGGCATTTGGTCACGTTACGGAAGGTATGGATATAGTCGACGACATAGCAGAGAATACTCCTGTAGAAGATGAATACGTCGCCAAAAAGGATCAACCAGTTATAGAATATATCAAAATCCTCGAAGATGAAGACTAAGGTGAATCGAAATGTTTAAGAAGTTACTAGATATCTATAAAAAACACGAAGAGATAATCAACTATATCATCGTAGGCGGATGCACGACTGTGGTCAGCCTTGTAAGTTATTACTTATGTGTTTTTACAGTGTTCAATCCAGAAAATGTATTGTTGTTACAGTGTGCCAATGTCATATCTTGGTTAGTTGCTGTGACTTTTGCCTTTTTCACAAATAGATCGTTTGTTTTCAAGAGTAAGAATCCGAAGATATTCGAAGAAGCCACAAAGTTCTATGGAGCTAGGGTTTTGACCTTGCTCGTAGATATGCTGTTCATGTTTTTGACAGTTACAGTGCTGCATTTGAATGATAAGATCATGAAGATCATTGCTCAAGTTGTGATTACCATTTTGAACTATATTATAAGTAAAGCATTGGTGTTTATAAAAGAAAAATGATGCGAGTTCCAAATGGAACTTTTTAATTTTATAAAATATATCATTTTATCAATTTATTTGATCATAATAAAAAAGAAGAAACCCCTAAGAGCATTCTTCTTCGTCTTTCGAAGAAACGACTATTTTTTCGATTTCTTCAATTGGCAATTTTGTGAGTTTGCTTACTTCTTCGATTGTCATGTCTTCAAGCATTCGTATGATGATTTTTCTCTGTCCAACTAGTTCGCCTTGTTCAAAACCTTCTTCACGACCTTGTTTAAGACCCTTTTCAAGACCTTTGGCCTCACCATCGACTAATCCCGTACTGTATAAGGATTCTTTCATGTACTCTTCTCGGTCGTAGAATAAGTAGTTATCCAAATTTTCATCTAAATCGTAAAGTTGGTCTTTCACTTTTTCCATTATCTCATCACCCACGTATACTTTGTCTAAGACATCTTTGTTGTTGCATACGAATACGTATAACAATCTTTCCAAACTGTCACTTTCATATTTCTCGAGATTATTGTAATTCATTTCAGCCAAAAAATCTAGATTAATATCGACTATTTTCAAACAATCGTTTCTAATTTGATGTAGGGCATCTTCACTTATGTGAGAAGTGTAGATGAATTTACCTTGTGAAAAGCGATCGTAGCCGTTTATATTTATTTGCAATACTTTTTTGATTTTGGAATATACTTTGGGAGTTTTACTTTTGAGTTGTCTCAAGAAGAGTTCACAAATGTAGCACATGTTCTTGAAATCGGTAATCGGATTGTGAGAGTAGTTGATCTCGACATTGTAGTACGAATGATCATCTTTTACGACTATATCTGCGATGTTGTTGACTAAGCCATTAGAAAGACCCAATCTAGTGCTGACGACATCGAAAGAGTCGGGATCTAAGTCGAGACCAGTCGCAGCAGATATCACTTTCAGTAGATAATCTCTATTTCGCTCGTCGCTCAAGATTTTAGTAGCGTAAATATCTTTGAGGTACAAGAAGCGAGAGTTCTGATGAAGAGATTCAGAGGACACATATTTACATTCAGCCAAGTTTTACACCTCCTTTCTGATTTAATTTTTCACAGAGAGTTTTTTAGACCCTCTACTATTATTCTACCGACGAGTTTCGATTTTTCTCATTTATTTTTTCATTTTGGGCGAAAAAAATGAACAGGTGTATGTGGATTTATCAAAAAAGTAATTTTGTATAATTAAAGTTAAATGGCATATAATATGTATATAAGTATAAAAATTCAAATTAATTAGCACTTAGTGTTGACAAGTGCTAATTATGGTGGTATGATTATATCAGAAAGGTGATGAAGAATTATGAATTTAATTCCTAGAAAATATTATTTGGGTGACGATTTCTTTGACGATTTCTTTAGTCCTACCTTAAAGGACGAAATGAAATGCGATGTTTACGAGAAAGATGGTAACTACCATATCGAATTGGAAACACCGGGATACGATAAAGATGATATTTCTATCGAATGTGATAACGGTTATTTGACTATCACTGCGACAAAAGTTTCTTCTAACGAAGATGAGACTAGAAACTACATCCGTCGTGAGAGAAGAACAGGAAGTTTCAGCCGCTCATTTTATGTAGGCGATATAGATCCTGAGGCTGTCGAAGCAGAATTTAAAAAAGGTATTTTGCAAGTGGTTGTTCCTAAAATAGAAGAAAAACCTACTAAAAAACAAATAACAATAAAATAGTATAAAAATCGAAACTATGTACATAATAATATTGTAGATAAAAGTTTTGATTTATCTATACTCGGTTCTTGTTAACCGTTTTAAGGGCAAAATGCCGTGTAAAAAGGCACTCCATAGGAGTGCTCTTTTTATGTAAGATGTACGTTGTAGGTCATTTTACAAAATTGATAGTAAAATGTATTGACCAAATTATAGATTATCTTATATAATTATTTTGGTGATATAATATGGAAATAGAATATAAATATACAAGTCACAATGAACAAGATACTATGGAGCTTGCCCAAAACATGGAATCTGAAAAATTTCCTAATATGGTCATCTGTTTGAAAGGTGAACTCGGAAGTGGTAAGACAGTTTTTGTAAAAGGGTTCGCTCAATCTTTGGGTATAGACGAAAATATAACTAGTCCGACATTCAATTTGGTCAAAGAATACCATTCAGGAGAGATGCCACTTTATCACATGGATGTATATCGTTTGGAAGATGGAGACGATGGTACTATCGGATTGACTGATTATTTTTCTAAAGGTGGAGTGACTATCATAGAATGGTCAGACATCATAAAAGATTCTTTGCCAGATGAAAGATTAGAAATAAAGTTCAAAGTGATAGACGAAGAAATGAGAGTTTTGATTCTAACTCCTTACGGAGAAGCATACGAAGATTTGCTAAGTGCCGTGTTGTAGAGTTTACTCTATTTTTTTTTGGAAAAATGCGATATAATATTGGCGTTTGGAGGGGTCTTAAATGCCTAAACTATTCATAGATACACATAGTGAAAAAGTTACTTTAGCTGTCGTCAAAGGCGACAAGATTATAAAAAAGCAAGGTGTGAGTAATAGAAGTCACAGTGAAATCGTTGCTCCACTTTTGAATGAGCTTTTGAGGGAAACCAATATGGAATTTGCTGATTTCGACGAAATAGCAGTTGTCAACGGTCCAGGTAGTTTCACAGGAGTTCGTATAGGGGTTACGATTGCTAAGACGATCGCGTACAGTTTGTCTATTCCTATAAAAGTTCTTTCCTCCTTGGAAATGTATGGAGAGAGTGCGACGGAATACTTCGACTTGGTGACAGTAGAAGACTCTAAAGGTGTCTACAGTGCACATAAAAAAGAGAACCGTTATGAAGAATTCATTTATCAAAGAAAGGGCGAATTCGAAGAATATGTTTCGAAAAATGGGTTCACTGTACTTAAGAAGCATGAGATCAATTTGAAGAAGATTTTCGAATATTTAGCTGACAGGGACGAGTGCAATCCACACGTCGTCAATCCAACTTATGTCAAGGAAATAGATGCTTTAAAATGATCGAAGAATTTGAAAAAAAGCACAGTTTACAAGTCAATAGATTAGGACATACGTTGAATGATGATTACGACATATGTAAAAGAGGAGAACTCGAGAAGATTTTAGTTTATACTAAGGGAGAAGATGTAATCGGGTTTGTTCAGTACACCAAATTGTATGAAGTGGTCGAAATATTTTATTTGGTGGTCGACGAAAAGTACCGGTGTTTAGGTATAGGATCGGCTTTTATAGATCATTTAGCAAGAGATTTGGATGTTCAAAGAGAAATATTGGAAGTGCGAGTATCGAACGAAGGGGCCATATCTTTCTACGAGAAGAACGGTTTTAAGAGACTGAGACCGATCAAGAACTATTATAAGAATGGCGAAGATGCTCTATCGATGGAAAAGGTGATAAGATGAAAAAGAATGTATATATATTAGGCATAGAGACGAGTTGCGATGAAACTAGTATTTCCATTGTAAAGAATGGTAATGAAGATGTTTATACGTGTGTAGCAACTCAGATGGACACGCATGCCGAGTTTGGAGGAGTAGTACCCGAAATTGCCAGTCGTATGCATACTGAGAATATAACATTCGTACTCGAAGATGTGATGACTAAATCTGGTGTAACTTGGGATGAAATAGACGCGATCGCGGTTACGTATGCTCCCGGGTTGATGGGATGCTTACTCGTAGGTCTCGAATTTGCGAAGACTTTATCTATGATTCACAAGAAACCTTTGATTGCTGTCCACCATATTGCAGGACACATTTATGCCAACAATTTAGTAGAAAAGATCGAGTTTCCTTCTTTGGGACTGGTCGTCAGTGGTGGTCATACCGAACTTATACTTTTAAAGGGCGATTACGATTTCGAAGTTTTGGGTTCGACATTGGACGATGCGGTCGGCGAGTGCTACGACAAGATCGCGAGAATAATCGGTTTCAAATATCCCGGAGGGCCGAACATAGATAAACACGCTTTAGAAGGAAAGCATACTTACGATTTGCCAAGGCCGATGGATGACGATTCCTTGAACTTTTCGTATAGTGGCCTCAAAAGTTACATAATCAATTTGGTTCACAACGAGATACAAAGAGGTAATGAAATAAACAAGTGCGATATGGCTAGATCTTTTCAAGACGTTGCCGTAGAGGAATTGGTACGAAAATCACGTTTGGCAATTGAACGTTTCGGTTTGAAAAGATTGATAGTCGCTGGAGGAGTAAGTGCAAACAGTTATCTTCGTTCTGAACTCAAGAGTATGTGCGAAGAATGTGGTGTCCATTTTTCAGTACCTCCAATGAAATATTGCACGGATAATGCGACGATGATCGCGGCAGCGGCTTATCCACTTTTCTTGAAGAAAGAATTTGCCGATCTTTCCTTGAATGCGAAGAGTCATGAGTACTTTTTCGACAAAAAAGACTAATTGCATAAACAGTTAAAATATAGTAAAATTAGCATAGGTGAAAGTGATGAAAGATAGGAATAGTTTCGTATTAGCAGTCATCGTAGCTTTAGTTATTCCTCTAATTTTTGGGGGTCTATATTTTTACGACATGTCTTCGAAGAGAGGTTCAAACGGACACATTGCTAAATTCGAAAATGTAAAAGAACTTTTAGTATTTGGCGATAAAGAAATTCGCAATATAGATGGAAACGCGTTGAGAGATGATCAATATGAGCAAGCTAATAAAATAGAGTTCGAAGTGGATTATGCTAGCGGGCTGAATGCTTGTACTGCATATTCGATAAGTGCAAGTATATTTAGAAGACATAAAGAAACACAAACCGAAAACGTTTCTTGGAGATTGTTGAAATTCGAAGAAAAAATGAACGATTATAAAACTGTCGCGATGGGCAATTTCGAATCTGTAGACGATATAGTTCAGTTGGGACCATCACAAGAATTGTGCCTCATGGAAGAGGCGAAGTATAGATTATATTATTATCTCAATGATGAGACGAACGTTGACGGTTTAGTTTTTAAATTGTCGATAGAATAGGAGTACAGTATGGCTTTATTGACGAATGCCTTGGCAGGATTATTTTTCTTAGTTGGATCCTTTTTGGCACTTTTTGAAAAGAAGAAAAAGGGATTGATAGAATTTTCGATCGGATTGTCGTTCAGTGTGATGGTGTTGTTGCTCGCATTCGACATAGTTCCTGAGATACTCGAGTTGTTGGAAGATAAAGGAACGATATTCATGTACATCTTCATAACGATCGGAATAGTCATGCTCAAGCTCATAGATATGCTCGTTCCGCATCACGATCATGACGAAGAAATAATTACTCATCACAGGCATTTGAATCACATCGGGATAATAAGTTCACTTGCATTGGTAGTCCACAATGTTATCGAAGGAATAGGCGTCTATAATATAGCTCTACACGATTTTAAAGCAGGAATTTTGATGGCGATAGGCGTCGGATTACATAACATTCCATTTGGAATAGAGATTACTGCGACTTTGAATGAGACAAAGAAAAACAAAAAAGTTGTATTTGGCAACATCGTTTTGTTGACATTGAGTACTGTGTTAGGTGGCCTAATCATGATGATCTTCAAATCGATCGACGACTTTATCTTAGGGTCTTTGATGAGTTTGACAGTCGGTATGATAAGCTATTTGGTACTGTTCGAATTGTTGATAGAATTGGGAGCATCTAAAAATAGAAAGTATTCCGTCGCAGGGTTAGTCACAGGAGTCCTTTTCATGTTGGTAGTGTTTATAATTGGAGGTTAGTATGAAAGATGTTTTGGTAACGGGGGGAGCCGGGAAAATAGGGTTCGATTTGGTCAAGAAGTTGATCGATGAGACAAATTCTAATATTACAGTCTTGGATTTGGAGAGTAAGGCGAGCATCAAAACGTTGAGTAAAGTTGAAAGACGCGTGAGAGTCGTCTATGGTGATGTCGAAGATGCGAATTTGATACGCGATTTGGTAAAACGAAACGATATCGTCATCGACTATGCGGGCATAATGCCTCCGTTGGCCGACTTGAATGAAAACATCGCAAATTCGACGAATTTTGTCGGTACTAAAAATATTGTAGATGCGATAGCCGAGGTCAATCCCGATTGTGTGTACATGTATATGTCTTTTATAGCTGTCTATGGAAAAACTGATAAAAAAGTTAGAAAATTATCGGTCGATACCGAGAGTACACATCCCGACGATTATTATTCGGTCAGCATAATCAGAAGTGAAGAATATATTAGAAGTAAGATAAAGAATTACACCATCATGAGAATGCCTATAGTTTTGACAAGAAGTAATTACTTTATCAAACATATTAAACTCGATAGGACGATGGATTTCATAACCAAAGAAGACTTGAATGATATTGTCGTCGCCGTCATGAAATCTCCTAAAATTGTAGGGAAAACGTACAATATAAGTGGTTTTAAAGCTAAAGGGCGAGATGTCGTCAAAGGCTTATATAAAATATCAGGTAGAATAAATGTATTCGGAAGAAATTTATACTATGGAGAGTACGAAGACACCAAAGAAATAGATAAATTGGCAAAAGTTAAATACACTACTTTATCAGAATTCGTGGAAGATTCGATGAGAAAAGTTCCTAGAAGAAAAAGGGCGATACGCAAGATACTAAATTTTTGGAAGTATATCATATTTATGAAAATGAAATGAGACTGCGTGACACGCAGTTTTTTTGATGGCAATTTGACAAAGTAAAAAAAATACTTTATAGTGAATTTGTGGTGAAGACAGCATGGAAGTAAAAACATATAAAAAAGTAAGGAATAATCTTTACGAGATAACTTTGAACAACGGTGAAAAGTTCAAATTGTACGATGACATCATTCTCAAATACGAGTTGCTCATCGAAAGAAAAGTTACCGATAAAAAGTTGGTATCTATAATCGCAGAGAATGCCAAGATGGAAGCATATTACAAAGCACTCAGATACGTGAGTACTAAAATGAGGAGTGAAATCGAGATTCGAAAGTATTTGAATAAAAACGATACACCACAGGCTGCGAAAGAATATGCCATAGATAAATTGAAAAAAGATGGTTATTTGAATCAAGAAAAGTATGCACAAGCATTTATCAATGATGCCATCAATTTGGGTAATGATGGGCTTCATAAAATAAGAAAGGACTTGGAACTACAAGGTATCGATAAAAATATCGTAGAAAGTTATTTGAATTTAATTGAAGACGAAGTGTGGAGGTCGAGAATAGAGAAAGTATTGTTAAAAAAAGCGAAGACGAATAAAGTTGGCTATGTATTATTCAAGAACAAGATGTACAATGAACTCGTAATGCTCGGATATGATTCTTCCATGATAGGTCAGGTTTTAGATAGCTTTTCACTCGATACGGATTTAGTTTTCTCTAAAGAAGCAACGAAAGTCTATGAAAAATTGTCTTCTAAATACCAAGGTACCGAGTTGGAGTTGAGATTTAGATCTCGGATGTATGCGAAGGGCTTCAGTAGTGATCAAATTTCCAAATTCTTGAGCACGTTATAGCCATTTAAAAACTCGAAAAATTTTTCGAGTATTATTGAAAGAATTTGTTTTGATTTTGTGAAGGATCAGTTGGTACCACAGGGACGTCATCTTTTGTTTTGATCGTCATGTCTACTCCAAAAGGATTGACTTTTTGTTCACGACTCATCGCATCAGGTGTAGAAACAACTTTGACTTCTTCGGCATTTGTGACGAATCTCTCGGTGTTTTGGTTTTGTGAGTATTCGATATTTTTCTTTTCATCTAAGACATTCATGAGTGATTTTTCTTCGACTAATTTACTAGGGTCGAATATGCTGTCGAACTTCTTTTCGCGTTTGCTATTTATCAGGTGATGTAAGATCATGTAACCGGCAACAATCACGATAAGTGCGACTAATATTACGATTATTATCAAAAGAATTTGGTTGATATCCATCATCAGCATCTCCTATCTTAACTAGAATTATACCATAATAATAGGCAAAATAAAACTCCAATTTGGGTAAAATTTTGTAGAAAAAATATGTAACAAAAAAACGACTGATAGTCGATTTTTTATTTTACTTTGTAGTATTATTTTTGTTGTTTTGTTGACGAGCGCTTTCCAT
Source organism: uncultured bacterium (assembly GCA_948433885.1). Lineage (GTDB taxonomy): Bacteria > Bacillota_I > Bacilli_A > RF39 > UBA660 > RUG11867. Next base: position 66,883 of record CAOJEC010000001.1, read on the forward strand.
CAAGTTATCCATATATTTATTGTAACTTTTCTCAATTTCTGAATCGATGATGTCTACTCCATAACTTTTGTATAGTTCTTTTATAGCAGTAACTTGTAATGTAGCATCTTTTGTCAATTTTTCTTCTACTAAAGCTTCGATAATTTGTTCTTTAGCATCTTCTAAGGATTTCTTTTCTTTTTCTTCCTTGACATAGATTATTTCATATCCATTTGTCGTCTTGACTGGAGTACTCGAATATTCTCCAACTTTCAATGCATACAAGGCTTTATCGAACTCTTCGCTTCCAAAAGAACCTTTATTGATGAAGCCTAGGCTACCACCTTTTTCTTTAGTTGCTTCGTCTTCTGAAGCATCTTTTGCGACGTCTTCGAAGGATTCACCTTTTTTGATACGTGCGATCAAAGATTTAGCTTTCTCGAGAGCTTTCTCTTCTGCTTCTTTCTTTTCAGAGTCGGTCATTGTCGACTTGACTTCAGGAACTATTTGAATATGATAAGCATCTCTATCGCCGACAATTTCATCTTTATAATAATCTTCGATTTCCTTATCTTTTATATTATCTTTTACATAGTCTTCTACTGCTTCGTTTTTGAGATATCCCAATCTAGCATTTTCTTCGAGTTCTTCGATAGTAGAGTATCCCATTTGTCTAATTGTACTCATGAATTTCGATTCACTATAAGCACCATTCTCATCGACACCATAATATTTTTTCATAGATTCGACGGTATTCTTGGCGTATTCTTTCGATTCATCGAGTTTATCTTTGTATTTATCATCCAAAATCTTTTGGTCGATCATACGTTCGATTACTCCTGTCGCAGAATCTTTCATTTCATTGTACAATGCATCTACACTGATCATCGAACCATCTTCAAATTTTACTACTGCTTCTTTTCCGTCCTCGAGAGTCGGAATAGTCTTACCACAACCTGTCAATAAGGTCGCCATCAATACTGCTAAAATAATCTTCTTCTTCATTATTTCCTCCCTAACAATAAATATCATAACATTTTGATGATTAAAATACAAGTAATTGAGAACATTTGATGTATTTTTACCATAGAATACTATGAAAGATAAGGAGGGGTAAACATGAATCAATGCGGATGTGGAAACAACTACAATGGAGTTACTGGTGCAGCATTTATCTTAGTTTTATTCATTTTATTGGTTATCATAATCGGTGCTGCTCTTTAATGAGAGCCTAAAATTCAAAATCTTTTATTCTTCTATCTAACACAAATAAAAAGACGCTTAAATTAAGCGGCTTTTTTCTTTAATGTTCTGATTTCTCTAGCACTAAGAAGGACTGTAACTCCATCGATAGTAACTTTTTGGAGATTTACTGATTGTTTCTTCTTAGTAGCATTCAATGCGTGAGACCTTGCGTTTGCAAAGTTAGGTTTTTTTCTAGTTAATTTTTTAGTTGCCATAATATTTCCCTCCTTAAAACGTGAATTGCTTTTCAATTATAGCATTTTAACGGTTTTCTGTCAAACTTTTTGTGTAGGTGACATCTCTATTTTCTTCGTTTTTGCAAGTTTCGTGTTGATGCGGTTTATAAGATACGATAGTAGGATGTCATAGTCGTATAAATTTTCCCTTTTGGAATCTTTTTTAAATCTTTTCAAAAACAGTAGAAGATTATCGATCCATTTCATGGTCATGGTCATCAGTTGTCTAGGGGTTTCGATGGATTTTATGCCATATGATTCGACTGCTTCTTTAAAATTCGACCAATTTAGAGTGATGTCGTACGATCCATCGTATAAGTATTTTATGGAAGTAAGTAAGAATATTTTACTTCTAGAAAAGAGTGTTTCGGCAGTCCTGACACAGTCTATCGATGTCGGTTGTAAAGAAGTTACTTCTTTGTTAAGTTTATCCAAGTCTTCGTTCAACTTTTCTATGATGAAATTATCATCAGCATTTAAGATGCCTTTAAAGTCGTCCAACACGGCTTGAAATGCTCTAGTTAACTGAGGATACTCTTCGAAATGAGAAGCAGGATTATAAAATTTTTCTTTGTAACTTTTCAATTCATCGATCGTCTTTTTATATCGGTCTTCGACGGGAGTTTCGATCGTAAGGATATGACGTGCTAGTTCTCGTCTTGCGTTTTCTAGAGTTTCGATTGATAAATCCTGTATAGAGTGCCCTGTCATATTCAAAATTTCGAGTAACATATGAACGTGTGAAGAAAGATAGGATGGAGTTTCGTTTCTGGTGCTTTCGTAGATGAAGCTTTGAGTACAGTAGACTAGCTCATCCAAATCAGTATGCGTCGTTTCCTCTCGAATTCCTTCGGAACCTAGTACTCTTCTATAGGTAACAAACAGATTTTGAGCTGTTTTATCGGCGGGCTGTGTCAGATTTCTATATGGATACATGGTGTCTTTGGTGAAAAACATGTTCGGATAAAAATCTTCTAGGAATTTTGCAATAAGTGCTTCTCTCATTTCCACATGCATGGAATGTGATTTTAGAGTTATTTCATCTTTTGGTGAAAGTAATTGAGACTGTTTCATTATAAAGAAGCTCGGAGAGGTAGAAAAGCCACTTTCTAATATATTTTCTACTATTTTATCTGCTTTATCGGCTATATTAGAAATCCAACCTTCTTTTCGCATTGAAGCGATGAATTCGTCGAGATTTACTAGGAATGTTCTTTGACGGTGAGTATATTTTTCATGTTCATCGTCTATTGAACATGCAGGAAAATTTAGAGTAATAGAGATTATATCCGACAAAATAGTGATGTCTTTATGGGGAACATCTTTTTCTTTGCGCAATCTAGAATCCACTAGGTATCCCAAATCTATTTTGATCGAAGTGTTTGCCATTGGTACGAGACCTGTGTCTATTTTATGTTGAGGGATCGCGGATAACAATCTTTTCATGAATTCGACAGCACCTTCAGTATCTATTTTTTGTTTCAGTTCAGCTTCGGTATATTCTATAGTAGTGAATATATTTTTTCTCTTTCTTCGATTTTCTTTGTTTATAAACATGTACGGTGTCAAAGTGACAAAAGTTTGTCTATCTTTAATATTTTGTAATATTGTTTCTCTAGTTTCCATACAAAACCCTCCATTTGAACTTTATTTTATCACAAAATTTTATAAATTCAACAATAATGAGCAACGCGAACGGCTAAAAACTTTGTGTTCGTTTGGCCTTGTATGACGGTGGGTCGATATGTTAAAATCAATATGAGGAGGGTAATTATGAAATACGTACCGATCGGTTTTAAAAGTGATTATTCTCTACTTAAAAGTACCTTAAAAACGGACGACATCGTCGATTATGCGAAAAACGCGGAGGGAAGTTATGTCGGCATACTCGAGGATAATCCTTATTCTATCATGGACTTCTTTGATAAATGTGCTAAAAATTCGATCAAGGCGATAGTCGGGATGATAGTCAAGTTTGGAGATAATAAAATCTATTTGTATATTCAAGATTACGATGGCTATTTGAATATAATCAAGATAAACGATCTCATTGTCGCAGGGAAGTTTTCCATCGACGAGTTGATCAAGTACAACAAAGGATTAATTTGTGTGTTACCTTACGAACAGTACAATTTATATAATAGGTTGAAGAGTGCTTTCGAGATATGGCTCGGTTACAAAAATTCGCAAGAATTGAAAAATGCTATTCAAATAAGCAAGAAAGTACTATTCTTGAACGAAGTTACTTATTTTAAAAAAGAGGATGTTCCTTTGCTCAAAATAATATATAAAATATCCGGCTGCGAGTACGAGGATGGCGATCATCACGTGTTGGACGCGACAGATTTCGATATCAGTACTGTAGATGCCTTTCAGGAACTTTGTAATTTGGAGTTCGATTATTCCAATAGATACATTCCTCAATTTTGTGAAACGAAAGAGGAGTCTAGAAAACTGTTATATACCTTGGCGAAGAAGGGACTTGCAAAAAGATTAGGCGGAAAAGTCGATGAGAGATACGAGAAAAGACTCATGTACGAGTTGGAGGTCATCGACAATATGGGGTTTGTCGATTACTTTTTGATTGTTTACGATTATGTAAAATTTGCAAAGAAAAGCGACATCTACGTCGGGCCGGGAAGAGGAAGTGCGGCAGGCGCGCTCGTTTCGTATACTTTAGGTATCACAGACATAGATCCTATCAAGTACGATCTTCTTTTCGAACGTTTCTTGAATCCTGATCGTATTACGATGCCGGACATCGACTTGGACTTTGAAGATGAACGCCGCAATGAGGTAATAGACTACGTACGAGAAAAATATGGAGACAGGCGAGTTTCTTTGATCGTCGCGTATGGAACGATGGGATGTAGGCAAGCAGTTCGCGATGTTGGAAAGGTGTACAATATCGAAGAGAAGGTCATCGGTCAATTGTCCAAACAAATAGATCCGAAGAAATCTCTTAGGGACAATACAAAAAATCCTGAAGTTGTAAAGTACATACGAGAGAACAAATTAGAAAAAATATACAAAGTCGCAATGAGACTCGAAGGCTTGAAGAAGAACACTACTATTCATGCGGCAGGCGTGATCATCTCATCTATAGACTTGAATGAAATAATTCCGACATACAAATCGGGTGATGGCATACTGACCGGTTATACAATGGAGCATTTGGAAAAATTGGGACTTTTGAAAATGGACTTTTTGGCACTTCGCAATTTGACTACTATTCATAATACAGTGAGATTGATTCGCAAAGTCGAGCCTTCATTCGATCTCAAAAACGTACCTTTAGATGATAAAAATACTTATGACTCGATTTTCAAAAAAGTCAATACGGACAATATATTTCAATTTGAAACTCCGGGTATGAGAAATTTCTTGCGCAAATTACAACCGGACAACTTTGAAGATTTGATCGCAGCGATTGCACTTTTCAGGCCGGGGCCAATGGAAAATATCGACGAATATATAGCACGAAGAAAAGGACAAAAAAAGATCGATTATCTTCATCCTGATTTAGAAGCGATATTGAAAAATACTTATGGAATCATAGTATATCAGGAGCAAATCATGCAAATATTGGTTACGATGGGCGGATATACATATGCCGAGGCGGACTTGATTCGACGTGCGATGAGTAAGAAAAAAAAGGAAGTCATGATCGAGGAAAGACGAAAATTTGTCTTACAAGCATGTGAAAAAGGGTATGGAGAAAAGCTCGCCGAACAGGTATACGACCTCATCGTAAAATTTGCGAATTATGGTTTCAACAAATCGCACTCCGTGGCATATGCAGTAATCGCTTATCAAATGGCATATTTGAAAGCAAATTATATGGAACAATTCCAAGTGAACAATTTGAACATGAATATAGGAAGCGAAAAGAAAACCAAAGATGTCATCGAGAGTGCGCGTAAAAAAGGTTTGACGATCGTAAGCCCGAATGTCAATACGAGTGCCGAAGGCTACGTCATTCGAGATGGTAAAGTTATACTACCTTTGACTTCTATCAAAGGAATCACAGCCCAGCAAAGCAAAGCAATATTGGATGTTCAACCTTTTGACGATTATTTCGATTTTTTCAAAAAGACTTATCAAAAAGGCGTAAATAGGACGGCTGTGGAACTTTTGATCAAATCGGGAGCTTTGGAAGATTTTGGAAAATCCAAAAACACTTTATTGCAAAACATCGATTCCGCTTTGACATACGTCGAGCTCGTCAACAGTTTAGATGAGTCGCTCGTCGCCAAACCGGAATTGGAAGAGTCGAAGATCGAAGACGAAGAATATTCCGAGATCGATTTGTTCGGTTTCTATGTTTCAGGTCATCCTGCTAGTAAGTATGTAGGAAACGGAATTGTGAAAATTCGCGATTTTAATAAATTCTTGAATAGACAAATCGCGGTCGTCGTGCTCGTCGAAAAACTCAAAGTTATAGATACCAAAAAGGGCGAAAAGATGGCATTTGTACAGGTAGCAGATGAAACGGGATCATGTGACGCGGTCATTTTTCCTAAAAACAATATTATGATAGAGAAGATCGGTGAAGGGCTCAATCATTTTAAAGCTACCATAGGGAAACGCAACGACGAAATTCAATTGATACTAGAAGATATATTAGCATTAGAAGAAAAAAAAGGCGGAAATTGAAAATCCGTCTTTTTTATATAGTCGATTGTTTGTCTACGGGACTGATAGTGAATGACTTTGATGGATTTGGATTAACGACACTATCGAGAGCTGCTTTAAAAACTGCAAGGCTTTCTTTACAGAGAAGGCTACCGATTACTTTTATCAATCGCTCTTTATTATTAAATTTTTCTAGTGTACGAACGAATGTGACAGCCCAATCGAGTTCTCCGTATTCGGCAGTCAAAGCCATCATTCCTTCGAATAGATTAGGAAGTTGCATTTCTGCATTTTCGGTTGCACAAATTCTAAAAATCTCTTCTTCTACAAATCCGTCGATCTCGAAGGGAAGATCGAAATCGTATTTTTGAATGAGTTTAAGAGTTTGTCGCGCTTTCATTTTAGCTGACCCGGAATACATTTTAAGCAAACTAGATACAGCACTTTTTTTTAAATTGACATCATCTAATTGTGAAAAGATGGCAATTTGTTTTTCTGGTAGAGTATCGAATCTTGGTGCTAAAGTTACGATCGTATTCAGAATGTGAGCTCTTTCTATGTGTGGTATTGTAGGATTTGTAATAAAATATGCCTTGAAATAATCGAAATATGGACAAAAAATCATATAAGATGAAACTTCGGAGTTTCTAACATATCTTGTCGCAGACAAAACTTCTGCTATTTGTTCTTCGAGGCTTTGTCTATGTTGTTCGTCTAGCTGAGATCGACAAGCTAGGACAAAATCGATAAGTTCTAGAGCTAACGGTTTGATGTTTGGGCAACAGTTGGCGAGATGATCGTGACTTTGTTTCATGTGCGTTATTTGGAGAGTGTCATTTTCAAATTTTTTCAATAGAAAGGGGACATCAATTCCTCTTCCTAAAGGGCGATTCAAATCGACGAGATGAACTTTTGCAGCCTTGATTATTTGTCCTATACTTTCCATCATATTGGAATTTTCTATATTGTTTTTGACATATGCTTTGCTGTCTATGAGACTATCATAGGAAGTGAGTATGATCCTGTGTGTCCTCAAGGCTAAAATGAGTGCTAGAATCTCATTTTCCGTTTCCAATATTCTGAATGACTTGGTATTTTTAAAATTTGTCATTATTTCCTCCTGAGTTATATATACATTTTAGCATATAAACATTCAATTGAAAACTTTTTGATCATTTTTTAGTTGCAATTTGTTTGAGTGTTTCGATGAGTTGAAGACGTTTTTCATTTCTGTCGGCTTCGTAAATTGCAATCTCATCTTCGACAAGTGATAGTAAATTGATATGAGTTTGTTTGGTATAAGCGAGTACTTTATCTACAGTTTCTTCCCCAAATTCGACCATTCTTCTTACATAATAATCGAGCCAATATTCTTTTGGATACGCATGACGCATAGTCTCAAATAGATCAATAAATGCTTTCGCAGAATAATATCGTTTTTCGATATTTTCTACAAAATCGTCGATGTATTGTGTAGAAGAAATAGGTTGATTTGTTCCATTAGAACCTATTGCAAAAAGAGCAGACAAGGCATTTGGACGGTGGTCGTCACTACAACGTAGTAAACTGTTATAAGCCGTTTCTGAAATACCACATGTTTCTTTGTTTAGGTGACCTTTAATCGAACGCGTGAAATGCTTATCACTTATTGGTGAAAGTAAAACCGTCTTCAGGAGATTGTTCAATAAAAAAGTATGTTCTTCTTTGGGAACACTAGCATTTCTAATACAATAGGCATCGTACCATAGATGGTGTGGATATTTTTGTGTTAAGTATATTCTTTCTCGAGATGTTCTTTCGTATGGGGTAACCATTAAGATATCTCTCATCAAAAGTACAGCAATCCCGTAGGTTTCGGTTTCTAAACTCCTTTGATGATTCACAATAAATTCCATCATTTCTATCAAAAATGAAGGAATGTTTATGCATTGCATTTGTAAGAAGGAAATATCTTGCTCGATAGAATAAATATCCATGCAATTTCTACTGTATTTTCTTTTTAAAACAGTAGTTTCACTAGATAACTCATCTATGATCATAATATTACGTAGATCGAGCAATCCTTCTTCGACACCTTTTTTAATCTCTTTGAGATTTTTTAATATTTCTTCTACATCACTTTCGATTGTAGGTGATCCTATCGCCAATCTAGTTTTGAAAATCGTTATCAACGCTAAAAACTTCAGGTGTAATCTTTTATATGTAGGTTCTTCTTTTAAATTCATTTTTCGTCTCTCCTTAAAGCGAGTAGTATTTTATCATACTGTAAAATTTTTGAAAAGAATTTTATAAAAAAAAGAGAGCTGCGCTCTCAATTTTCTAATAGTTAGTTGCTTTCAATTCCATATAAGATTCTTGATGTTTGCAAACAGGACAAACTTTTAAAGCATCTTTTCCATAATAAACATGTCCACAGTTGCGGCAAATCCATATCACTTCTTCGTCTTTGTGGAAAACTTTATCATTTTCCACATTTCCAAGAAGAGTCAAATATCTTTCTTCATGATGTTTTTCGATTTCTCCTACCATTTCGAAAAGATTTGCAATTTGATCGAAACCTTCTTCTCTTGCTGTTTCGGCGAATTCTTTATACATGTCAGTCCATTCATAGTTTTCTCCTGCTGCAGCATCTTTAAGATTTTCTAATGTAGTAGGAACAGAACCTCCATGTAATTCTTTGAACCACATTTTTGCATGTTCTTTTTCGTTGTTAGCAGTCTCTTCGAAGATAGCAGCTATTTGTTCATATCCTTCTTTCTTCGCTTGACTTGCATAGTATGTGTATTTGTTTCTCGCTTGTGATTCACCAGCGAATGCAGCCATCAAATTGGCTTCAGTTTTACTTCCTTTAAGTTCCATTATTTTACTTCCTTTCTTTGGACTTACTTCTAAGTCATCACGTTTTAAAGTATATCATATGGACGGGAAAATTCAAGAAAAAACTTTTTGTATTTTTTCGCTTGGACTTGCTTATATATAATATTTTTTATATAAAGATATCAGCCTCGTGGTGTAGTAACAGTTAAATAATATCGGAAAGGTGATACAAATGGATATAGATAATATAAAGAATTCTAACAATAAGACGAAGTTAGTAACGGGTACAGTTCTAGGGGTAACAGTCCTTTTGGTTGTTCTCGCCGTATCGTATGCTTTTTTGCCGACGGACAATTTGCCTGTAGAACCAGTAGATGCGACGGCTTCTACTGCAGAGTTAAAACTCAGGTATACGGATTGTGCCAATGAAGACGCTTCTACTTGCGGTGACATCGCTGCCGAACTGGCTCCAGGTGATTCGATGACTAAGGTTTTTTCGATCAGCAACGTAGGAACAGTCGACATCAATTATGATATTTATTTTAGAGAATTGATGAGTACTTTTGTAAATGAAGAACTAGTCTACAAACTCGAAGATTTGACTTCTAACGAGGTAATCGTCGAAGAGACGGTCGTACCAAATGGCACGAACGATGGCGCTCCACTGAAGAACTCTCTTGTAGCAAAAGTCGGTACTACGGTTCTTTACAAGCTTACGATCACATATTTAGATAAAGATTACAATCAAATTGCGAATAGAAATGCCGAATTTAGTATGAAAGTCGGAATAAGAGAGCATGTTACTTCTCCGTCTGAAAAGACTTTGACTGCCTTGGGTTTGGAATCAAATGGGGTAAGAACCGAATTCGATGAACCAGCGACGACCGATGAAGGCATTTTCGAAATGGAAGATGACTATGGGACAAGTTACTACTACAGAGGAGCAGTTACAAACAATTATGTGAAGTTCGCAGGATTCTATTGGAGAATTATCAGAATCAATGGAGACGGAAGTGTAAGAATCATATATGATGGAACACAGGCACATGCGAATGGAGCAAACAATACTGGAAGAGTCATCAACACTAGTACAAAATACAATATAAATTACAACGACAACAAATATGTAGGATGGATGTATGGGCCAACAGGCACTGCAACGAGTAAAAGCAAAGAGGAAGCTCAAACAAATACTGTAGACTCTACAATCAAAAAAGTAGTAGATGCGTGGTACAAGACGAACGTAGAGGGTGCAGGATATGGTGATGCAGTATCAGATACACTCTTTTGTAATGATAGAAGCACACCTGGAATAGAAGTTACAGGATGGAGCAGTGATACGGGCTTAGGCTATGGAAAAAATGCAACAGCATATGGAGCAACAGCAAGAATGAGAATGTCATTCGGCTACACGGGAATAACACCTTTATTCAAATGTCCAGGGAAGAACGATTCTTTCACAGTAAATGATACGAATAAAGGAAACGGGGCATTGACATATCCAGTAGGATTGATTACTATAGATGAAATAGTAGCAGCTGGATCAGGAAAAAAAGGAACATCAAATAATAAATATTATTTATATAATCCAAGCGCAAACATCTGGTCACTTTCGCCTGATTCTTTCGGTGCTTCGTATTCTTATACGTTCTTTCTATATACCACCGGGTTATTCTCAAGTGACCCTGTAAATAGCGATGCTGCTATCACACCTGTTATCAATCTAAGCTCAGAATACGCAAGTGCTTTAATTGGTGATGGTACAATGGAAAATCCTTATCAAGAAGCATAGAAGTGAGAGAACTAATGTGGTATAAGATATCACATTTTTTATTTTTGACGCTTGTCAAAGAATACACTAAATACGACAAAGCATCGGTGGACAAGACGAGTTGTATTTGATAAAATGGGAGCAGGTGATAAAATATGTTTGAATATATGGGAGACCGAATTAACAATGCAATCAAAAATATAAGAGGAATGGGAAAGATCAGCGAAGAGAATATCGATGCAGCTGTTCGCGAGATTAGAATGGCACTTTTGGAAGCAGACGTCAACTTCGAAGTTACGAAACAATTCGTTGCCAATGTCAAAGAAAAAGCATTGGGTATGGAAGTAGGTAAGAGCATAAAACCGGATGAACTATTCATAAAAATAGTTCGCGATGAGTTGGTGTTACTCTTAGGAGAAGAAGAAGTACCTCTTCGTACCGATGGACATCCAACAATAATCATGATGGCAGGCTTGCAAGGTAGTGGTAAGACTACGACAAGTGGAAAAATAGCCAATTATGTTCGTAAAAAATGTGGGAAAAAGCCATTGCTAATTGCATGCGATGTTTATAGACCCGCTGCAATAGATCAATTAAAATCTTTAGGTAAATCCTTAGGGATTCCAGTTTATGATGAAGGAACTTCTAAAAAGCCGAACGAGATCATAGAAAGTGCTTTGGACTTTGCTAAAGAAAATGGGCATGATTACATCATAATAGATACGGCTGGTCGATTGCAAATAGATGAAGATTTGATGAACGAATTGGTCGACATAAGTGAAAAATTCAAATTGGATGAAACACTTCTAGTCATCGATGCCATGATGGGACAAGATGCGATAAATGTCATAAAAGGGTTCGACGAAAAATTAAAATTGACAGGGGCTGTGCTCACCAAAATGGACGGCAATACAAAAGGCGGGGTGGCCTTGTCGGTTAGACATTTGACACAAGTGCCTATTAAGTTTATCGGTGATTCCGAGAAGATGGATGGACTCACATCTTTCGATCCTAAAAGGATGGCAGATAGAATTCTCGACATGGGAGATATATTGTCAGTCGTCGAAAAAGTCGAAGATTCTATCGATGTAGATGAAGCGACCGATTTAGCAAAGAAGATGCAAAAAGGAAAGTTCGATTTGGAAGATTTCTTGAATACTATGAAACAAATTAAGAAATTGGGACCTTTAGAAAATCTGTTGAAAATGTTGCCCGGTGCAAGAAAGGCGGGGCTTGCCAACGTTCAAATAGATCCAAAAGAGATGGCTCATTTGGAAGCGATTATTTTATCTATGACAGTCTATGAAAGAAAACATCCTGAAGAGATAAAGCATTCTAGAAAGCAAAGAATTTCTTCAGGCTGTGGTAGAAGTGTTGAAGAAATAAATAGACTATTGAATCAATTCGAACAAATGAAAAAGATGATGAAACAATTTTCTAGTGGAAATATGAAAATGCCGTTTTAGGCGTTTTTGATTTTGGAGTAATTTATGAATTTAGAGAAAAAGGATTACAATTATGGTGTAGATATATTGAAAATAATCGCGACGGCGATGATAATTATCATGCACATACTTTTGCAAGGAGGTGTAATAAGAGGGACAGTACCGGGGACGGCAAATTACTATCTATCTTGGATTTTAGAAGGCATATGCTTTGGAGGAGTCAATTTGTACGCTTTGGGAACGGGATTTCTAAATGCAAAGAAAAAAATAAAAATATCATCATTTCTCAAAAGATGGTTTCAAGTGTTCTTCTATGTCGCATTTTTTACTTTGCTATTTAGACTCATGATGCCCGGAGTAGTTTCCTTGAAATCTTGGGTGGAAGTTTTTGTTCCGATTTTATCAAATCAATATTGGTACTTTACTCAATATTTCGTTTTGTTTTTGGTGATGCCCTTTCTAAATAAATTGATGGCTTCTTTGAATGAACGCGAATTTAAAAAACTGGTTTGTTTTATCATCTTAGTGTTTTCATTCATCCCGACGATTAGACAATACGACATATTTTATACGGCCAATGGATACTCTGCATTGTGGTTAATGGCGATGTACTTGGTAGGTGGGTACTTTGCATATTATAAGGATAATGTAAAAATTTCTAAGAAGTCATTGTGGATGATCATTTTCTTATCCAATGTGATCGGAATTGGAAGTAAATTTTTGTTCGATACTGCAACTCATGTTGCATTAGTGAACGACGTTCAGAATATGGTTTTGCTTTCTTATACTTCTATCACAATCGTCATAAATTCTATTGCAGTTTTACTTCTTTGTATAAATTTGCAAGTTTCTAAATTTAAGAAAAGCTTGAGACTCGTCGGCTCGATAACATTTGGCATATACCTCGTACATGTCAATGCCTTCATATGGAATTTCCTTTTGAGAGATTTGTTCATGTTCATGAGTTCTTGGAATCCTATATTGTTGGTACTGGGGATTTTAGGATCTTTTCTAGCGATTTTTGTCGTTGCTGGTTTATTCGAATATTTGCGAATCAAGTTTTTCAAATTGATAAAGATCGATACATTTTCGAATTGGCTCGGACTTAAGCTTTCAAATTTAAGTAACTACATACTCAAAAAATTGTAGTTACTTTTTTTAATGAATTTAAATCATACAATATAAGACAAACACCTAACCAAATGAAGGAAGTGAACATAATATAAAATAGAAAGGAAAGTGTATTTTTATGTTTAGAAATAGATGTTGCGATAGACCTATGTTTGCAGAATCTAATAATTATATGGCTCAACAGGACATCAATGTAGAATATCCTGCCGCTATGCCTATGATGGGTGGTGCTGGATGCGGATGCGAAATGCCTCCTGTACAAGAATGTCCTCAAGAAAGAGTGTGTCATAGAGAATTTGTTCACAATGTTCCTCATATCGTGCCTATCAATACGAGAATTATAAATCATCACGTTTATAGACATACATATACTCCAGTGTTTACTAGCTGTGAAGAAAATGTAGTTTCTAACGTATACGATAATTGTCCAAACAACTTCTAATGAAAACCGGAAATGCCGGTTTTTTTCTTTCGAGGTAATAAACATGAATTAAGATATACACAATTTGGCAATTATATGTTATAATTTTCTAAAAGAATAGATGGGTGATATTCATGCGTAAAACGATATTGTTACTTATTAATGGATTCGGAGTCGAAAGAAAGGGTTCTACGGAGGTCTATAGTCAAAAATTAATGCCAAATTTCGATTATATGTTGAAAAACTATCTTTTTGGAAATCTAGTGACGACGGCAGGAGACAACAATACTGCTTATAAAAATTTCAGCATGCCAGACAAAGCGAATGGACAAGAAGATGAAATCGATTATTTGATTTTTGAAAAAAAGTTGACTACTAACGAAATGTTATGCCAAGCGAGAGATAGTGTAGGAGCAGAAAATAACTTACACATATTCTATTCGGTAGATAGTCCTGAAAAGTTTGGACAAGTTAGAGAACTTTTAAAAATACTGAATGAGAAAAAAGATAAGAAAGTTTTTTTGCATCTATTGATGACTGCGACATCCACTTCAGCGTACGAAGGAATTAAGAAGATAATAAGTAAAATCTCTTTCGAATTATCGGACTATTGTAAAATAGGTATGGTTGTAGGTCGCAACAAGATAAATACCGATGACGTTTTGAGAGCGTTTTATAGAGAATTGGGAGAACATTGGAACGAATCAGAAAAGAAGTTCGATATACTTCAAAAAGAAGTCGTCGCTCCCGAAGATGCAGGAGTGTTCATCATCTCTGGAGGCTTTTCTCTAAAAGAAAATGACACTGTACTTTTCATGAATTACGACGAAGTCGAGATGGAGAGATTTTATGGTGACTTCACAAAAATGCCTCTCAAATTATATAGTCTCTTTCCATTCAAAGAGGGTATTCCATATATGTTCAAAAAGGACGAAGAAAAAACTATGTGTTTTACATCCGTTTTGGAGAAACACGAAATAAAGATTTTGACTCTTACGAGTGAGGCTCGAATAAACGATATAAATTACTATTTAAATGGTATGGAAAAAAAGAAGAGTCCAAACATTACGTATGCCGAGAATGATATGAGTTTGTTTGTCACCAAAGAGTCGACGATCGACTTGATAGAAAATCAACCGTACGATGGTTTCATTTTGGATTATACGATTGCCGGTTATAGTAAGTTAGATGCCGTAAAAAAAGATTTACAGGATATCGATGGGGTCATAAAAAACATAAGTGATGCTTCTAAAGAAAAAGGATATACTTTCATAGTAAGCAGTCTATATGGAATACACAAACCTATCATGGATGGTGTAGTCCAGAAAGTCGTCGACTTTTCTGGCAAAGTGCCTTTGGTCTTTCAAAGCAATCTATTCAACAAGAACGAATATTCTTTGAATTCGGGAGGAGTTTATGCTCTTGCCCAAACATTTCTCACCAACATAAATGACGACGTGAAAGCAAATAAGTTGGTTCATAAACTTTCGAGTATCGAGAAAATGCTTACCAAAGGAAAATGATGAGATGGCTCAATTTGGATTTTAAAGAGAAAAATGTCTTTACAAAAGAAGACGTTTTTGTTATGATGTTACTAGAATAAAAGGGTGTGTAAGATATGAAACAATTAGATTATGAATCTAGCAATTATAAACACAAAGAAGATATAAAAATTTTTGTAAATACTTTCAACGAATTGGCAGATAAATATGTCAAAAGTTTTGAAAATAGCGATAGCGATTTAAAGAAGATCAGTGCGAGTATAGCAAAGAAGAACAATTCTATAGAAAAATTGGAGGCCAGCTTGCTCGATTTGGGAAACAAGACAACTGAACTTGGAGCTTTGAAGGATCTTTCTAATGAAGAAATCAAGGAGTTGAACGCGAAAAAAAGTTCGATTTCTTATACTGACAGTGAAGTTCAAAAGATGGAACTCGACGATATCAATTCTCAAATTACTGCCAAGAAGAGCAAAATTACTAAAATAGATGCAAAAATAGACGCTACGAAGACTAAGATAAAGGCAGGAAACGAAGAGAAAAAAGTTAGTCAGAAAGAACTTCAAGAATTGGAGAAGACTAAACTTAACGAAGAAGAAGCTTTGTTCAAAACACAATCTTTGGTCTCTTTGGTAAAAGAGTTGAAAGAAGAAATGAACAATCGTGCACTCGATATCGTCAATGCTCCTTATAAACCTCAAAAAGTCGAAGAACCTACTATTTCTACCAAAAAACCTAAGGTCGAACCATTGGATATCATCGACGCAGACGATTTGAATTCTAAACTTCCGGAAGTGGAAGAAATCATCATCGATACAGCATTGGCCGACACCGAAGTGGTGCCATCAGTCGTCGATTTTCAAGAATCATTGAGTGAAGAAGATCTCGCTAGCAAGGCAATCGAAATTCCTTCTGATGAAGAAGACGAAGAAGATGAAGGCGGCTTGGTTTTGGGTACGAGTGAAATACCTTTGGATCCTATAGTTTCTGAAACAAAAGAAGATGAACAAACTCTACAAGGTGAAGTGGATTCATTACTCAAAGATAAATTTGCAACTGAAGGCGTAGATATCACCAAATTCAGTGCATTCGCATTGGATAAGATGACCTCTAATAGAGAAGCTGTACTAAAAAATGTAGATATTTTGAAAAAACATGCCGTGCCTTTGGAATACACTGTCGATCAACCGGAAATATTCTACGATATCAATTCGCAAGACTTAGATGATCTATTGTCTATCATCACGACCGATGATGAGGGAAATGGAATGGGCTTTACGATAGATTTCACTTTCAATATTTTGACTGAATTATCTAAGATAAATGTCGATAAATTGATCGACGTTTACAACGAAGAGTTCATGAATGTCAATGCTAAGAGCGGAATCATATATTTGTTAAAACTTACGAATCCTAGTTTGACTGAATTTGAAAAAAATAGAAGAACCAATATAGAAATATTGAGAGGACTCGGTGCTAATTCTGTAGACGACATCGTCGCAAAGCATCCTGAGTTTGTCAATATGGATAATCCGTTGTTCATTAACGTGTTGAATGTCTTCGATAAGAGCGATTTGGTCGAAAAGTTGAACACCGACGTAGACGTAGTGACGAAGATCATCGATTATTGGAAAAATAATTAAAAGGCTTCGGCCTTTTTTTCTTGCATAATTAAATATATGGAACTATACTAGAGCATGAAATGAGTGGAATCACATGAAAATAAAAATAAAGAACGATACTATATTTTCTCAAAATGCTACTATAGTCGATGTTTGGGAGATGGAAGAAAGACTCGAAGAAGGATTTGGCTTTCGAGAAGGTACTTTTGTCGATCTTTATATAAAAAACAGCGATCTTTTGGAAGGTTTAAGAAAACTTTGTAAGGATGGATTTGTCACGAAATTCGAACCATATGAAGGATTTTATAAACTCGGATATTTAAACTATGAACAACATGGCCTTGTGTCGAAAGAAATAGAAATAGATTTATCCGAAGCCACTCAGGAATTTTGTGAAGAATTTTCAAAATGTTTCAATTGGTATGATACGCATCACAAAAAATTTAATAAAAAATGTTTGAAAAAATTGTTCAAAGAAGGAGATCCGCACGACACATTAGTGAGATGTTATTACTATTTAATCGCATATTTGAAAGATTCCGAAGAACAGATGAAAAATAGTATGTTGAGTGTAGAAGAAATATATCATTTAAAAGATTATATGACTTTGTTTAGGCCTCCTTTTGAACATGAATTCGTTGAGAAAGTTCGGTTATTTAGATCGCCACTTTATGGGATTTTTATCATATGCGGTGTGATGCTTTTCTGGGCTATGAAAGAAGTATATTGTTATCATCTTTTATCCGCTTTACTTTGTGGATATGGTGTAATTGGTGCTGTTTTAGAAGGAATTGGATTTTTCGATAATAATGACGAAACTATCGATAGAGCTATAAAATTATGTTTATATAAATTAGAGTTAGAGCACGCAGATGAAATAGATTTTTCAAAAAAGATTACTAGTTCAAAAGATAAAGGATTGGTAGATTTTGTAGAAGAAGATTTGTCGAAGTGTGCATATATAGATGAGGATGCTTTGAGATCTTTGGCTAGATCTTATTCAAAAGATAGAGAGACGGAATTTTTTGATGGTGGTACTGTCGTCGATAAATATGATTATTTATCGAGACTTATCGAAGCAGAAATTGCCATGTGTAGCAAAAACTCTAAAAGAGGATACATGGATCGAGATCCTTTTATCGACGACAATGTAGTTTTAGAAAGATGGCGTTTCGTAGGATTCGATATAGAAAAAGTTCAAGGCAACGAGTTCGCTCGTGAGATCTTAAATGGTGTTCGTTCAATCCAAGCTGCTAGATACGAGGGTTGTGAAGTAGATATTTTGAATCTTTTAAAATTATCTATACAATACATTCGTGGGGAACAAGATGTAGAATATTTAAAAAATTCTTTGGAATTCATCCTCGCGAATGCATCTTTAAAAAGAGAAATGGCATGTTTTGAAGTTCAAAAGGAAGCAATTTTATCTTTGACGGCTGAAGGGTTAGATGAGCCAACTATATCTGGAAGAAAAAAACACGTTTTAACAGAAGTCGATAAACACTAAACTTGGTAGAGCATATAATATCAATTGAGTAGAGGTTTTTATGGAATATATTTTTAAAATTGAAAATGATCGCGTTAATATCTTAGATGTTATTAGAAGCGACGAGACACTCAGAAATAATTTAAATGTGTGTGTTGGCAGTAGAATCGATAAGTCGGTTTCTCAAAAAAGAATTTTTAGCGACATTTTTTCCGGTTTAATTAAAGGAACGATTTTGTCATTCGAATGTAGAGATGGGAAATATTTTTTCGAATGGATAGATGATTCATCGCAAAGTTTAGGGGTTTTACACGCAGAAATATCTATAGAGGACATTACACCAAAGTTTGTCCATCGAATGAACTGGTACAAAAGTTTGTTCGATGAACAATTGTTCATGACCGAAAAGCGTGCGGCGAGAAAGATATTGAAAAATTGTTCGGATCCTGAACTCGGAGATAGTTTGACAAAATTAAAACAATATAGACGAACCGGTGATACTACAGTTTTTGGAGATTCTATGAGTGGAGAATACGAGCACATTAAAAAGTATCGTTCGGTAATCAAACATTATAGTTTTAATGATCCCGTAAGTGTACTTTTTAAGAAATTCTTTTTTGTCAGTATGGCAATTATTCTCAGTCTGTTTTTTGGTGGCTTTGTCGAATTTCTTATGAAAGGTCAAATTGTAACTGTTTTATTTGGTATACCATCTATTGGCGTTATAAGCTTTTTCTTTCAGGCATTCAGTGAACATTGTATGCAGCATCAAAATGAAAAAATGTTGGCTAATATTATTAAGAAATTAGAACCATCTATTGAGAGTGAAACTAAAACAAAAAAAGTTGGTTTTGTCGATTGGATCGATAAGGATTTGAAGTTTTTAAAAAGATTAGGAGAAGATTCTGAAAATTATGTTCACGAACTCGAAAATTTGGCATGCTATTATTCTGCAGCAGTCAATATGAGTCTTACTGATGAGAATGTCAAATTAAATCGTCGCGCTTATTGCAATTGTCTTTTGGATATCGAAGCTGAACTTTACGGTGAAGTAAATGTGGAAGGATTCAAAAAAGGAGGAACTTTCATAACTGAGCAAAGATTACATGAGATGATCGAATTCTTGGGATATAATACAAAATATGGCATAGATGGATATATCGATAGAATGAGTAATATAATCGCCGAAGTGTGCCGTATGAATTATGAAGGCTGCGAAAAAGAGGTATGTCTACTCATCAAGATAACTCTTATGGGAATTGAAAATGCTCATACTGGTGATGCCGAAGGTGTGAAAAAACTTTTGGAAGGAGAATATGCTATTTTAAAAGAAGCAAATTCTAAAAGAACAAGAGCAGAGCAAGCTGAGCATAGAAGATATGAGGATGCTTTAAAAAGAAAAGAAGATGGTTTATCGGAAACTCTCGATACACCGGGTAAGCGATTATCTTATGAGAAATTAAACTCATAAAAAATTTTTTTTAAATGATTTGACAAACTAGGAATGATTGTATATAATTTATCTCGACTTTGCGAAAAGGGGAATTTGGATGATAAAACAAATCGTAAAAATAGATAAAAAAGGGCAAGTAGAATTGATTGCTCCAATGGAGAACGATCAAATGAATGTGAGCCATTTTACAATTTCAGTATATTTTTCATGGATGCTCAATAAAATTTTAAACGAAAACTCTATTTTCGATTTTCATTTTATGTCAGCTGATAGCATTTTTGTAAAATACTCCTATTATGATGAATTAAATGTTGGAGAAAGCGAAATGCAACTCATATTAGATGAAAGTGCACTCGCAAATGAGGAATTTATGAGCAGGCTTCATTATTTGGAGGCAGTATTCCAAGCCGATATATCTAGATTGAGAAGTACTTATGAAACAAATTTGAAAAATAAAAGATTAGAAATCGCCGCCGGCGAAGAATGTGTAAAGTTACTAAGTAAGAAAAGTAAAGGAGGGTCGTATGACTTGTCCGAAGTAACAAATCCTCAACTTGTTCTCAGTTATTTTTATTCTCATGAAGATGAATTGAAAAAGAAAAGATATAAATTTTCGAATCCTAAAAAAGAAAAAGGTAAAAATTTCTTTCTCGGTGGACAAACGTGTTTTGCTTTAATTTGTATTATATCTATGTTTTCATTTTTAATATCGGTGAGCCTAGGTGAAACATCTAACTTATTTTTGCCTTCATTAATTGATAAATTATTAGTCAGTAGTGGCATAACTTTTCTCTCTTCATTTATACTTACAGGCATTTTTGCACTTTGTTATGGTTGTTATAAATCTAGTGATGATGATAATATAGGTAAACTTATTTCGGATTTTAGGGATGAATTTGAAGATGCTTTGATAATGGGAAAAGATATGACTAAAGCAGAAGAATTTGCTTATTTGACTGAAAAGACAAAAGAATATATCGCATCTTCTAGTTTGGATTTCACACAGGAAGCTCTCGAATTAGATAGTTTAGTTACATCTTTAGAAAATAAAGAAGACCTCGTAGAAGACGAGGTGACTTACGAGGAAGTCATAAGTTTATTAAACATCGAATGGAGAGTTTATTCTAAAGAACAAGGGATCGGAAAAAAGGATGCGACCTTTTATACAGAATCTTGTATCGATGACGTTTTAGGATACATAGGTGTATACGAGGAACAATTACATGAAGATGAATTTTTGGCATCTTTAGTACGTACTTGTAAGGAAATGGTCGAAGAGCCATTCTATGGTTGTGAACTAGAAGTTACGAGATTGTTGCGAGCTATCGTTTCTTATCGTATGGAAAGTGAAGAGTATGAATCTTTAGAAGAATTTGTTCACTCTCCAAACTATAGTGTTTCCATTTCGGGTTATAAAAGATTGATGGCCGAAGCACAAAAGAAAAAAAGTGGCGCTTTAAAAATGAGCACTTTAGATAATGCGAAGAGTGCCGTAGAACAATTATTGATAGATCTTCATGAAGGACCTCAAAAAGCTGCTGTAACATCGACTGTAGGACAACAGGGTGTTGCTATGCAAATGAAACCTATTAAAGACCCCAAAAATCAAAAGTTAGATTAGAAAGGCGGCATAATATGAAATGCTTTGTTGCTTTGAACGAGGCTAAGGAATGTGTGATAACACGTGTAGATAGTCAGAATCCTAAACACAGTAAAAGAGTAGTCAGTCGAAGTGAATTTGTAAACTTTTGGTATAGGAAAGTTCATACGGAAAGATTGATTAGAGATTTTTATTTTATGGCCGATGATTCTTTTTTTGCTGCTTGGATAGAAATTGACGAGAAAAGTATGCGATTGCACGAAAAAGAAGGCATATTCATTTTGAGTGATTCGATATGTAATTCGGGGATAAGAGATTATTTGAGAAGTGAAGTCGAAAAAGCATTTGATCGGTCAGTCGATGAATTGAGATCGAGATGTGATGCTTATTCGATGTATTTTACCATGGTCGAAAGAAATAGAAGTAGTTTTATCGAGGCACTGAGAAAGTTCGACGAGACCGGTTCTATAGAGCATATAGAAGAGTTGGTTCCGATAGATGTATTCGCGGCTTTATGTAAGTTATTTAAAAAAGATTGGTGCAAATATTCGAACTTGTTTTCAACTTCTATCAATTCGAGAGATAAATATTTAAGAGTTTTTAATATTTTATCAGTAGTATTCGTAGGTCTCGTATTTAATGCACTTATGTTGAAACAAGATGTAGGAGTAGCTTTATACAATATGAGTTCATTGCTTTTTACTAGATTTGGTATGTATTTTTATAAAAAATCCATCAATGAGTCGGTCATCGAAAAATTGAGAAAAGCGATAGGCGAAGAAAGATTCGATGAAGCAGATTTATCTAATGCGGAAAGCTACGAAAAAAGTATCGATATCGAACAAAATTTTAGACTTTTGGATATCACTAATAGCATGACTAATTTTATGAGAAATAATCAACAGTATGCGAATTTTTTCAATGAAGCTCAGTCACTTAGAGAATTTTTGAATGATATAGGGTCTAATAATCTTGAAAATGATTTTACTCTTAGATTTCGTTTTATGATTAGACTTCTGGATATCGAGGAGAGAATCTATTCGCGAGATGAAAACAAAGCGTTCGATTGTGATGATTCAGAACAATCTATAGAAAACTTGATCGCTCGACTCGGGTTTATCGGATTCAAAGACATCGATTGGAATGACGAATTCATGAACAAAATTTTGGGTATCTATACTGCAATCGATGGGGAAAATTCGCCTCTTATCATTTTAGAACTGACGAGGATTCATAAATTGGTTATCAAATATATGATGAGTATGGTTTTGTGTGAAGAACAAGAAGCTCGCGAAGAACTAGTTAGAAAATCTGAAGCAGAATTGGCATCTCATTCAGAAAAGATATCAAACGAACTCAATAAAATGAGACTGACTGCCTTGAAAGAGTTGCTTTCCGAATTATCTTCTTCGAAGATTGAAGATGAAGAAGAAACTCCGGTGGGTATGGGTCAATCGAACGGAAAAAGAATAGCGCTAAAGGGACAAAGGAGAAAATATGAATAGCTATATAAAATACAAAAAAGGCAAAGTGATCTTGGGAATAGCCGAAGAATCCAATCGTTTTTTTAATGTAAAAAAAGTTGGTGTCGATAGATTTTATCGAAAATGGAGTGATGCGATTTTAAACAATTTGTCAGTCGGAGATTTTTCATTTAAAAAAGAAAACGTTCTTCACATCGAGTGGTTGGAGTTTACTCTCGTAGGAGCTGAAGTTATGGATGTAGAATTTGTTTTAGATGACTCGGTTATAAAAAAAACTGGGCTTGTGGAAATGCTCAAAACTCTCGAAAGTCAGTTTTTAAGTGTAGAAGATAGAGCGAAGGAGTCGTTCAATCGCACTGTCGAGCGCATACAAACGAGAACGGAACTTTCTATGCTTTCTAGTGAAGTATTGACAAAATATGCCAAAGACGTAGACTTCGATTCTATCGATCCTGATGACTCTAGACGAGTGGTCGAATTCTTGAATAAATATTATAACAAAAGCTTTATTTATAGGCCTCATTATTTTGCTGATATATTAGAACGAAGCACAATATGGTTTTTCAAAGTGATAGGTTGGCTTATAGAAGGTAGAGCTCTAGTAAATGCTTTTGTCTATATGTTTGGAAATATGCCTTTCGATTTAACATATCTTATAATGTTGGTAGCTATGGGATCTTTTTGTATCGCCCTCGGTGATAAATTCGGCGAAGCTTATTCGGAGAGAACTATAGATAACTTTATAAGTGAATACGAAGAACGACAAGTTGCCGAAAAAGCTGAACTCGAAAAAAAGCATTTGTATGAATTATTTCAATCGCTGTATGGAAAAGACTTTTCGTACATGCGAATGTTCACAAGTAGGACTGAAAAAGACCCAGTGGCAAAGTCTTTCATCGCATATAACGAAAATCTAGATTGGAGCAATGTTCCGTGTTTGAAAGATCGTTTTGATAATTTGATAAGACTCGAAAAATTCGAACGAAGTATCTATCCTTCTTGCGACGGGATAATCCCTTTACAAAAACGTAATATGCAGCTCGATAGGGATGGACTTAAAATTAGATTAAATTATTTGGGTTTAGATGAGGCTACCATGAAAAACAGTGTATTTCTATCTAATATATTTAGAACTTTGCACAAACTCGATGAAGTTTCTTATCGTGGTAGAGAAAGTGATGTTTTGGATTTGTATTCATTAGCCATCGCTTATGTTTATTTTGCAACAAAATATCGTTCTATGACTGAATTAGTATCGACTCAAGAATATGAACAGTTACAAAAACTATCTATGGAGACAGTAAGTTATTTGGAAAATAAGTGTCATCATGTCCAAAGATATATTGAATTGATTAGCGCGAGAGAGGTCCTCGAAGAAGTGAAACAATTAGATGTTCGATCTTCGAAAGCGGTGTCTCAAAATGGAGAAGGAATCCATTTTAAACCGGTAGGAGAACAACATTAAATTTTTTGAGACGTGTGAGTGAAAACACGTCTTTTAAGTTGCTTTTTTGGTATCATAGCTTTATAATTAAGATTATGAAAAGGAAGTGACTCTTATGGCAAGAACATTCAGTGAACAAGAAATGGTGAGGAGAAATAAACTGAAAGAAATCAGCAAATATTGTAATCCTTATCCAGAGAAGTACGAGAGGACACATGAACTTAAAGAAGTCAAAGATTTGGAAGACGGAGTCGAAGGCGTCAGAGTTGCTGGAAGAATTGTCTTCATGCGCAAGATGGGAAAACTCAGTTTTGTTAGAATTCGTGACATCGAGGGAGATTGTCAATTGGAATTGAAAGTCGATACTTTGGGAGAAGAAAGTTACAATTTCTTCAAGACTTTGGTCGACGTCGGAGATTTTGTAGGAGCAGAAGGAGAAGTTTTTACGACTCAAACAGGTGAAAAAACTGTACGAGTACATGTGTTGACATTCTTAGGTAAGGCTTTGAAACCATTGCCAGAAAAATTCCATGGGTTGACCGACATCGAAACAATTTACCGCAATAGATATGTAGATTTGATAGTCAATGAAGAAAGCCGAAAGAGATTTTTATTCAGAAGTAACTTCGTTCGTGAGATAAGAAACTTCATGGACGAGAAAGGATATATAGAAATAGAAACTCCTGTACTTTGTTCTCAACCTAGTGGCGCTTTAGCAAAACCATTTGTCACACATCACAACGCATTAGATATAGACATGTATTTGCGTATAGCACCTGAAACATATTTAAAAAGAGCTGTTATCGGAGGCTTCAATAAAGTATACGAAATTGCTAGAAACTTCCGAAATGAAGGAATGGATCCTTCTCATCTACAAGATTTCACTGCGATCGAAGGATACGGAGCATACTTGAATTACGAAGATAACATCAAGTTGATGCAAGAGATGATTCAAACGATCGTATTGAAGCTGTTTGGAAAACTCGAGATCACTGTCAATGGTCAGCTCGTCGACATCAGTGGAGATTGGCCTAGTATATCGATGAGAGATTTGATTTTGAAGTATTGCCCTATCGACATCAAGGAGTATAATACTAAAGAAACCTTGCTCGCGAAGATCTATGAGACAAAACTCGAAATAGATAGCGAGACGCCTTTGGAAGATTTGGGATATGGTAACCTAGTAGATCAACTATATAAGAAAGTTGCTCGTCCGAATGTGGTCGAACCTATATTCTTGACTGAGCATCCGATAAGCTTGTCGCCGTTGGCGAGAGCAAATGATGAAGATGCAAGTTTGACCGATAGGTTCCAACTTATAATAAATGGTGCCGAAATAATCAATGCTTATTCGGAACTTGTCGATCCGATCGAACAAGAAAGACGCCTTTTGGAGCAAGCAAAATTGAAAGACTCCGGAGACGAAGAAGCTATGATGATGGACTACGATTACATCAATGCGATGGAATATGGAATGCCACCTATATCAGGATGGGGAATGGGAATAGATAGATTAGTTCAAATTTTAACCGAAGCAGAGAACATCAGGGATTGTGTTTTGTTCCCTCTCATGAAACCGGAAGATAAATAAAAAGAGGTAATATGAAAAAGATGACTATTGTGTGGACTATCGTGTTGATATCGATAGTAGCAGGATTGACTATGTATGGATTCAGCATAAAAGAAAAAAATAAGGGAGACATATCGGAGGAGAGTTTAGTGACTCAAGTCAAAAAGTATTTGGGTACTTATCCTTCTTTATATCCTTTAAAAGGTAAAGATGTGAGTTTTTCGAGCGAAAAGTTAGCCGACGAAGGATACGATCCCGAACTCGACAGCGACTGTGTTGGATACGTCGTCGTCAAAAATGGCGACATGGGTTTTTCGTACGAACCTTACGTCAAATGTTCAGATTATATGACAAAAGGCTATTCGAAGGAATAGTCTTTTATGAATTAATGTGTTAATATAGGTATGAGGTAATGTTATGAAGTATGGAATAATAGAAATAGGAAGCTGCAATACGAAGACACACATTTATGAAAATGAAGAGATCATTTACGAAAGTAATACGACGATCGAATTCAAAAAGAATTACGATAAAGAAATAGCACGAACTGATATAGATAAATTAGGTGAAGTTATAAAAAAAGCAATGTCATATACGAGTGATCTTCACGTTTATGGATGTAGTATTTTTAGAAGTATAACAAATGATGAACTAGAGAAAATAAATGCAAATTTATATGACAATTATGGATTGAAAATAGAAGTCGTCAGTCAAGCAGACGAAGCTCTTTATACAGCTAGTGGTTGTTATAAAAAGACTGATTACGATGGAAATATGTGTATATTCATAGGCGGTGGAGGATCTATAGAATTAATATTTGTTAAAAATAAGGAAGTCATTTATCAAAAGTATTACGATTTCGGTGTTTCGGACATTACTAATAAGTTTCCTAGTTTAAAAAATGATGTACCCGATGTTTCGTTCGATGAAGCATACGATCATGTAGAAGATTTACTCGGTAGAATAGAAGCCGAAGCAGATGTATTGATTTTGGCCGGTGGGGACCATTTGTATTGGTATCAGAATGCTCGATTCGATTTACTCGATAACGAAATTTATTCGGCCAAAAATCAAATGTTCATGTTGACTAGAGACATAAGTGACAAATACGATCGAGAAGCTTTTACAAAATCTCTCGACGAGATAAGACAAAACAGCGATAACCCTAAATGGTTCGATGGAGCGAGAGCGATGAAAGTCATAACGAATTGTATATCTCATAAGATAAATGCACAATACTTAGTTCCTACTAAAATTAACATGGAAGAGGGGCTCAAAATTGAGCTCAACGATTAAGAGTCTAGATACTATGTCATATCAAGCATAGTATTTTTTTGTAAATAAAAAACCACATTATCGTGGTTTGATCGGTGAGATAACGAATTTTTTGAAATCTTGAATTATGTCAACTGTTGGGCTTTGGAGTGCTTGAGTGTTTTTATAAAAAGCTCCTTTTGTTCCTCCAAAGAGATAACCCTTTTCGATGGCTATTGCTCTATTCAAAAGCAATCTTTCCCAAATAGTTTCATAATATCCCGATGGTATTATTCGACTCATAATCGTATGAAATGGTACCAATTTCGTAAAGCTGTATTGATCTAGGTTATTTAAAGGTAACTTGTCCATATCTTCTGATACAATAGAGTCTTTGAAAGTCTCGGCGACATTTTCAAAATGATTCAAAAGTTCTTGTTCTTTTTGAATTTTTTCTTTAATTCTATAAATTTTTGCATATCTATCAGTAAATAATGGTTGTGCCATGGAGTCCGTGTGTCTCGTTTCCAAAATAGTTTCTTCTAATTTGCGTAGACGTGTTTTTAAGATAGTGATCATTCTTTTGGCGAAAGCATAGTAGAGTACTCTTTCACTCCAAGTAAGCTTCGAATGAATTGCCGAAGGCGAAGGTAGTGTTTGATTTTGGTTTACAATAGTTGTACTTTCGCAAAGTTTTCTCATGATAGTATATGGATTTTCTTCTGAGTCAAAAGCATATTTTGCAAGTCCTGGGCCTCGTTCGGCAATTTTTGCTTCTTCTTCTCTAACTACGATGAAGCGTGGAGTCAGGCCTCTCGTAGACTTTATATATTCTTCTATAGTCGCATCCGAATATTTCTCTCTTGCAGGTCCGAATGAAACGAAAGGTCTTCTTTTCAATTCACGATCTATACTTTCTACTGAAAATGGAGAATTATCTCGGTAAACTCTAAAATAAACGAGTTTCGATGTGGGCTCCATATGTATTTTTATTTTTGTAGTCATATTATTTCTCTTTTCTATACTTATCTAGGTTTGTAAATCATTCTTTTGATGTCCGTCGCTATGTTTTGTGAACTCGATAGTGCATCTATAGTTTCATCTAAATGACTGTGCTCTTGTCTCTTCTGTTCTTTTAAAACTTCCAAAGCAAATCTGAATGTCTCAAACGATGATATTTTTCCAGATGAATTTTGTGTAAGGTCATTACCTGTAGCTTCTGAAATTTTGGATAAAGCTAAATTGCCAAGGTAAAATTTTAATAATGCTAACAATTCTTTCTCTTGCCTTTTTGCAACTATTTCAGCCCAAGAGTTTACGGTAAAACTTTTTTGGCGTTTTTCTAATATAACTATAAGTTTTGTAGCTATGTGATTCAATAATGCTTGTTCAGTCCAAGTTAGAGTAAATGTCAGATTTTGCGAGATTACATCAAGATCATTACTCAAACATCTATCTTTGCCGAGAGACAGTAAGTCTGCGAGTAGAGTACAGGCGTCGTCGTCAAAATCAAAATAATATTTTTCTAATCCTTCACCACGAACGCGACTTTTTTCGGTTTCTTCTTCTAAATCGATATATTTAGGTACGACTAAACTTTTAGCATTTTCTATAAAATCTCTTTTTAAAGGTCTTTTAAACCTTATGTTTCTTCGTCTTCTCAATTCAGCATCTATCGTATTGGTGTCGAACGGAGAGCTGTCCGTATAAAGTCGATGATAGATGAGTAAAGAAGTTGGTGCAGCGTATATTTTAATTTTTTTTTCCAATTAAATCAATCCCCTCGAGCAAATATAATAACATTATAGGGAATTTAATACAATAGTTATTTGAACTTATTGACAAAACAGTGACTCATATCTATAATAAATTCGATTTGAAAGAAGGGATTTGAATGAGATATTTAGTAAAGAGAGATGTAATTAATAAAACTGTGACGGTTGTAGATGTCGTGATACCTAATCAAAAAATGATGAAAGGTTATGAGAGAAGAGAAGGTGGTACTTATTGTACTACATTGACAGAAAAAAATTTCTTAACGATGGTTTTCAGTGGCATATTGAATTGCGATGCGATTGCTAAATTCGAAAAAAGTCGCGACGTTTACACTATAGAGTGGTTGGAGAGAAGTTCTGGCAGCATGCAGATGCATAGAGATGAATTGGAAATTGAAGATGACGATCTACGAGGACGTGTAGATAGAATTTTGAGTTTGTATAAAAAGATTGACTTTTCTTCTAGAAATGCGGTTTTAAAAAGATTTTCTAAGTGTTCTAATCGCGAGGATATTTTTATCCAAAGTTGGGATACTTTAATACATTATTTTAAAAATGGTGAACTTCCTTCTATGGACGTGGAAAAGGCAACAAAAATTTATTCTTACATGAAAGATAACCCCGAAAACTTTTTAAATTGCCCTGTGTTGTCTGATAAAATTAAGATTATATTCTTTTTTCAAAAATTTATGTGCGCCTATTTTCTAGTAATATTTATAATGATGGCGTTGTTCTTTGGATCTCCTATCATAAGCGGTGCTTCGATTCTTCTGTCGTTTGCATATTATAAATTTTTTAAGATACTTCAAAAAAATGAAAGAATATGTATTCAAAGTGTCCTAACGAAATGTTTGGGTGAGTTGGAGAAAGATATAGACTACAATTTGTTGGAATCATTGACTATGAACAATGATATAGACAGTATATCTTTGGTAGACTTTATAGAAAAAGATATGGATTACGCAAATGATCATCCAGAGTATAATTTCGATATAGAGAGTCTTCGTCATTTGGGAGAATCTTATTCTATAGCTATTCTAGATGAAGGAAAAATGGATACATCTACTAAATTCGATTATGTTTTGAACCTTTTGGAATTAGAATGTGAAATGTACAAATGTAATCCTCGAAAAGGAGAAATGGTACGATCTTCAGAAGTGGGATTCGATCATCTTTACGAGTTGTTCGAATTTATAGGGTTCAGTAAAGCAATTGTTCAAAGTGATGATTTCATTAGGCAAGTTCGTTCTTCTATGCGTACAATCATAGAAAACCCTTACGGTGGCTGTGAAGTCGAGATATTGTCGATGATTGCTTTAGCAGTAAATTATGTACAAATTTTTGGAATCGGAGATTCTTTCTCGGAAGATGGTTTAGAAGAAGAAAAGTTGCATTTTACAAAGAAATTGGATGAGCTATTCGATACGGGAAGTCGAAAAATTCTTGCTGCTAGAAAATTGGAAGAAGAAATAACTAGAGTGGAACAGGCGCAAGAAGAGTGCGTTGAAGCATTACAAGTAGCTCAAGTTGAGACTTGTGGAAAAAAGATAGAATTAAGACCTTTAGATTTATAAAAGTGCACATCATTTGTGCACTTCTTTTTTTTAATTACATTTATTCTTCGATCTTAAAAAAAGGTGAATTTCAAAAGTAAATAGAGAATTTGCCTTAAATGAAAAAAGTGTAAGTTT
>CAOJEC010000002.1 GCA_948433885.1 uncultured bacterium
ATTAATTATACCATACTTTTTTTCATTTATCAGTCATAATGTTGAACACAACTTTTATATAAAATATTTAAGTCGATATCACTATACCAACGATTTAAATTACGGGAATAACTACCATGTAAGAAAATAAAAACATTATTCTTTAAAATTGGTTTAAAAATTCCAATTATTTTTAAAATGTATTTTATATCAATTTTCTTTTTAGCTAAAAGTAAATGTTGATATTTACAACAATCGAAATGCATTAAAATGTTCTTATAATTATTAGTTAAAATGGCTTTTTCTTTTAAATAATTTTTTTTGATTTTTATACTCTTTTTTATAATAGTATTATAGTTCGGTTTATTGTAATTATATTTAAAATTCATAACTAAACTTCCTTTCAAAAAAAGAATATCACCTATATAGGCGATATTTGGTCTAGTTTAAAATTTTGTGTTTATTTTATTTGGGTCAAATGTTTCAGATAGTATTTCACAATCTAATATACGACATATATGAAACTGACGCATATCATCTTTTTCTTCCCAATAAGAAGAACACCACCATTCATTTTGAAATAAATATAAACCCAAAGGATAGATTATTCTTACCGATTCTCCATGTTGTAAATTATAGTATTTTATTCTTACTTTATTATTAAATTTAATTGCTTTACATAAAGCATTATAAACTTTCAATTCACCATCATTAGAAATAATAGAAGTATTCTTATTTTCTTCATTTAACAAATTTACTTTTATTTTGTCCATAATATTATCTAAATCCGGATTTTTCAATTTTAAATTAATAATTTTTAATGTTTCATAATCTTTATCAGAAATTTTCAAAATAGGGTTATTTATATCTTTCCTTAATACATATCCTCCGTAAGGACCCATAATAGTATCGATAGTAAATCCTGCTTCTTCCAAAAAAAGTTTATATTCACGGACTACTCTTTGAGATACCTCTAGTTTTTTAGCTAATTCTTTAACATTATATTTGCGACCAGTTTTTAGATATTCAATCATCAATAACATATTTCCAAATTTAGACATTTTTAACTCCTACATTGATTAATTTATCTTTCCAAATGATTAATTTTATGTTAATATTTTAGTTATTTGAGCACATTTTGAGCACAAATTTCAATTTTTGGGTATTTTTCGACTCTATTATTAAAATCAAATACCCGCAAACCATTATATATACTACTATTTACCACAGCATTGTTTATATTTCTTACCTGACCCGCAAGGACAATCATCATTTCTACCTACTTTCGATGATTTTTTAGGGCCAGATTTGACTTTCTCCTTGCCATCGTTCATTTGCATTTTTTGCACAGGTTTAGTTTCTACTGTGTTTTGCTTGATCTCCGCTTTCAATAAGAAATTAGAAATATTTTGATCGATGTTTTCCAACATGTTTTGGAATATATTATATCCTTCTAAAGCATACGCTTGCAATGGATTTGTTTGAGCATATCCACGAAGATTGATACCTTCTTTTAAATGTTCCATCGTCGTGATGTGTTCAATCCAAGCGGCATCTATAACTCGAAGAGATATCATTCTCTCAAATTGGTCGATTACTTCAGTAGGGAATAAAGAAGTTTTACTTTCGTATTCTTTTGATACTTCATTGAATATTACATTTTCTACATCATCGATCTTCTTTCCTGTTATGTCTTCGACAGTGATAGTAGATTTTCTTAGTAAATTTGTATTTACGAATTCGACTATGTCTTCATTATCCTTTTTCGTCAACTTACCTTCTGGTGCGATGTGCTTTTCTACCAAATCATCTATGTGATTTCTAAAAGTGTCCAAGATAATCTCGCGTTCAGTTTCGGCATCCAAAAGTTCATTACGTTTTCTATAGATGATGACTCTTTGTTCACTGATTATATTATCGTAGTCGAGAAGATGTTTACGCATGTCGTAGTTATTTCCTTCGACTTTCTTTTGGGCTGTTTCGATAGATCTAGATAACATTTTGTTTTGAATAGCTTGTTCCTCAGGCAATCCTAAACTTTGTACCATGACCTTTATTTTATCGGTACCGAATCTTCTCATCAATTCGTCTTCAAAAGATACGAAGAATTGGCTAGCACCTAAATCACCTTGACGTCCGGCACGACCACGAAGCTGATTGTCAATACGACGAGACTCATGTCTTTCAGTACCTATGACAAATAGTCCGCCTAAATCTAAAACACCTTCTGCTAACTTGATATCGGTTCCACGACCTGCCATATTAGTTGCAATCGTAACTGCGCCCTTTTCACCTGCTTTGGCGATTATCTCCGCTTCTCTAGAATGGTTTTTCGCGTTCAATACTTCGTGAGGAATTCCCTCTTTCTTGAGCATTCTAGATAGACGTTCATTGTTCTCGACAGAAATTGTTCCGACTAGAATAGGTTGTCCTGTCGCATGAACTTCTTTTATTTTCTCAACTATTGCTTTGTACTTACCAGTTTCAGTAGAAAAGATCAAATCGGTGTAATCTTTTCTTGCGATCGGCTTGTTGGTCGGAATTCTTATTACGTACATATTGTAAATGTCTCTGAACTCTTCTTCTTCGGTCTTAGCCGTTCCGGTCATACCTGCTATTTTCTTGTACATTCTAAATAAATTTTGGAATGTAATTGTAGCCATAGTTTTTGTCTCTTCGTTGATCTTGACGCCCTCTTTAGCTTCGATAGCCTGATGTAATCCTTCACTGAATTGACGACCCGGCATCAAACGACCAGTAAACTGATCTATGATGACTACTTCTCCTTCGCCATTGACCATATAGTCTACGTCTTTTTTCATGCCAAAGTTTGCTTTCAAGGCTTGTATGATATGGTGAACCAATGCTGTATTTTCTTCATCATACAAATTCTTGATACCGAATGAAGCTTGTACTTTTTCACTACCGGCTTCAGTCAAAGATACACTCTTAGTTTTTTCATCGATGGTATAATCCGTATCGACTTTCAATTTCTTGACCGCTATGTCGGAATCTATATAAAGATTCTTAGAATTCATCTTGCCGCCCGAAATTATAAGTGGTGTTCTAGCTTCATCGATCAACACTGAATCGACCTCATCGATGATGACAAAATTCAATTTTCTTTGTACTCTATCTTCTTTTCTCAATACCATATTGTCGCGAAGATAATCGAACCCGATCTCATTATTCGTCGAATAAGTGATATCGGCATTGTAGACTTCTCTTTTCTCTTCAGGATTCAATTCTCTCAAATTGAGACCTACTGTCAATCCTAAAAAGTTGAATATTCTACCCATCCATTCAGAGTCACGTTGAGCCAAGAACTCGTTTACTGTTATGATGTGGACTCCTTCTCCTGACAAAGCATTCAAGTAAGCAGGAAGAATTTCCGTCAAAGTTTTACCTTCACCAGTTTTCATCTCGGCAATGTTACCAAAGTGTATTGCCAAACCACCTAACAACTGTACATAGTAAGGTTTCTCGCCTATTACTCTATAGGCCGCTTCGCGAGCGACAGCAAAAGCCGGAATGATCAAATTATCTAAAGTCGTTCCATTTTTGAGTTGTTCTTTGAATTCTATCGTCTTCGCAGCGAGTTCTTCATCTGACAATTTTTGTATTTCAGGTTCCATCGCTTCGATGGCGTTTGCTATTTTTTTAAATTTTTGTAATTCCTTATATTCTGAATCTACTAAACTTTTTATTATGTTCATTTACATAACCTCCACGAGTATTATTTTAACAAAATAAAGAAGAAAAGTAAACTTTTCTTCACTATCTTGCATTAATTATGCCGTATTTACCATCGTTTCTTTTGTAGACGACACTTGTGCATTTTTCTTTAGCATTTTTGAATACGAAGAAATCATGATTAGTCAATTCCATTTGAAGAATTGCTTCTTCTTCATCCATTGGTTTGAACTCAACTTCTTTACGTCTCACTATCAAAGATTCTTCTACTTCTTCGTTTTCTACAGGTTCTTCGTCGATTATGACGTATCCCTTCTTGTCTTTATAACGACTTGCTATTTTTGACTTGTTCTTTTTGATTTGAGTCTCCAACTTCTTTTGAACTAAATCTATCGCAGCATATAGATCCTCATGTGATTCTTCTGCTCGAATAGTAAATAACTTAGTTGGAACAGTTACTTCGATGATCTGCAATACCCCGCGGAGGCGCACCTTAACAATCACATCGACGTCATTGGAGTCATTAAAATACTTGCCTAATTTGGATAGTTTCTCTTCGACATACTCCTTGATCGATTCCGTGATTTTAACGTGATCACCGTGAATTGAAATTTTCAACATTCATCATCTCCTACATCAATCATATCATAGTTTGAACCTTTTGTAAAACATGACTTGAATGTTCCATAAATAATATCTATATCTGCATAGTGTACGTGTTTATCGTCCTTTTTCCCTATTATGATCGGTTCGAATTCTATCGACTTCAATGACTTCATTTTTTCACCTCTTTTCGGTAGAGTATAATAATCTCCATCACTTACAACCAAATTTTCATCATCTCTAATTTTACTTATAAGTTTGGAAAGAGGCACAAACTTTATTTCATTAAAACCAATTACATCGAGAACCGTTCTATAGAGAAATTTTGTATCGCCCCAACAAACATCATTATACAACACCGTGAAGTTAGGTTTTAAATAATATATACCAAAGTGCATTTTGGTCATTATTTTGGTAATAGCGTCTCTACAACGAGCTACATTCGAAATCTCTCCACATTCAAAAAAAAGAGAAGTATCGGTTTTAAACTTGTACTCCTTCTTACTATTTAAAAGATAAAGATATATCTTGCCCGCAGCCATGTAGAATAATATACTTTCTCTTTTCATATATCTACCTTATTTAGTCAAGTCGCTAACTTTCATTGTATAAAAATCGTTAGGATTTATTATTTTACCTTGATAATTTACTTCGAATAAAAGTGCGTTTTCATAACCCTTGTCTACGTTGACTTTTCCACTTTTTCCGATGACATCATTTTGTTTTAAGTTATCCCCAACCTTGACGTTTACTTCGCCTAGGCAATGATAGACTGTGATGAGTTCAGTAGTATGTGTAACTTCGATCACTTTACCTAATATCTCGTCATCCGTTATGCTTGTAACACTTCCATCCAATACACTCACGACATCGAATTGTTCGGCGTTTGTATATAGAACTCCCGTGTTTGCCATATAAGCATTTTTGTAGTATATCAAGGACTTAAGTTGATCTTCGAACGAAGCCTTATCGACATAATAATCTTTGGCAACTGTAACGCCTTCGAGCAAATAAGGATGTCCGACAGTCGCATTGGTCACTTCTACAACTTGCGTGATATCGTCATCAACTTTATCCACGACATTGTCTGGAACGAAATTCGAATCGACAGCTTTTGCATAATCGGTCGTCAATACTTTACCGATGAACATTACACTTACAAAAATTACACTCAAACTTACTACGTACAATGCAGGTACTACCCAACTTTTTAGTTTCAACTTTTTCATTCTTATATTCCCCTTCTATAAGAATTTTGGGTAGTATTTCAAAATTTATACATCGGATACGTCGATTATTTCGACATCAGTGTAATAATGATGTAAAATATCTTCATAAGAGTAACCTGCACTCGCATATCCATTCGCCCCATATTGGCTCATTCCTACACCGTGGCCATAGCCTCGTGTAGTAATGTACACCTTATCTTCGATCTCTATATCGAAATCGGTACTTCGTAAACCTAACAAAGTTCTAAACTGCGTACCTTTAAACTCCTTAGAACAAACTACTATTTTATCGACATAATTAGTACTAGTTCTAGTAACCGTCTCGACCGTTGGCCTATCACACACGATTCCTAGTTTTGTTTTAAAATCTTGAAACGTGAATGAAACGTTCGAAGTAAATCCATTTAAAGATCCATTGTCATACTCAGACACGACACTTTGTAAGTAGTCGCGTGCTTCACCGAACACCGAAGCGGATTCGTTAGTATTCCCCGAACTCATTGCAAAGTAAAAAGCTTCGATTATTTTTCCATCGTAACTCAATACTTGACCAGCCGTATCATGAACAGCTGTTTCGATCTTATCACGATAAAACTGATAGTCGCTTCCCCATTTATTTTTCATCTGCTCTTCGTTTATAAAGACTTGTGAATTAGTATCTCCTGTCAAATCGTAAGTATCGGAACTTTTACTCTTTCTATAAAGTGCATACGATCTACTAGCGACAGCTTGAGCCTTGAGAGCTTCCTTTTCAAAACTTGCCGGCATTTCCCCTGCAACCACTCCAATTACATACTCTTCCAAATCCAAAGTTTCTATTTCGTTTCCAATTTTTAATCTGATCGAGATGCTCTCTTTTTCTTTATCCCCGACCTCGACAAAAGGTCCATAAGGTTCGTCCAAAATAAAATTAGTTTCACTCTTCTTAAAAGCAAAACTAATTACTGCTAATGACATCATTCCTACTGCAACAATACTCAAATATTTATTTGTTTTCATAGTATTTTGCTGACCTCCATAAAATTTATCAAAAAATTACTCAACAATTCTGCAATGGCCAAAATTAGGACCACTGCCATGACATTTGCTTCGATGACTTTACCTTGCTTGAAAAACCTATTCAGATCTAAACTAGATACCCCGAACGTTGTTACTAATACGGAAATAATATAGACGATCAATTTATAATTCATCATATTCTCCATTTTCAAAATCTATGACTTTTTTTCTTCGACGACCGTATCTCTCTATCTCGTCACAAAAAGGTGTTTCTACGAATATTTTGATACATTCTGCTGCAAACTCGACATCCATTGTCGAATCCAATGCTATGATGTTTGCATCATCATCGCGTCTAGCATATTTTGCGACGCGTGCACTCGTAACCAAAGCACATCGTATTCCTTTAACTTTATTGGCTGCTATACACATACCAACTCCTGTGCCGCATATCAATATTCCAAAGCAATTACTTTGCTCGGCGACCTTCTTCGATACTCGAAAAGCAAAGTCCGGATAATCGTCAAAATCGTAATTATCAGGACTCGCATCCTCTATCTCATAATCTTTTTTTAATAATTCTATTAATTTATGCTTATAATCTACCCCATTGTGATCCGTTGCTATTATCAATTTCATTTATCATCCATCGCTTTCTTAAATAATGGCAATAAGCCAACATTTCCATCTCTATGAGGAGGTAACTGATAAATATCGTGTCCTGGAAATTCGTTACCTTCTATCAATATCGGTCCTTTTTCCGATAAGCAAACATCCCAACCGGCATACCCTATCTCGGGAACAACTCTGGCTGCTTCTTCACACATCTGCTTTACTTCATCCCACTTAGGAATTTTCAATCCGACTATTTGTTCATTTGTAAACGGATGAACATCGTATTCATGATGTTCTTTATCGATAGCTTTATACTTTATAATTCCATCCTCAATATCGACAGGTGCAGCCAATCCTTCGTGATTGAAATTGTCTACGACATATCCCTTGTTACCTATGCGCAAAAAGGCAACGACGACTTTCTTATTGAGAGTTACAACTCTTAATGTATTGATACTGTTCGGATGCAACTTTCCTATTTCATCGATTTGAGTCGCGACCTCTTCGATTAAACATCTCTTTTCCTTCGATAATCTTTCGTACAATTCCGAAGGATCGTGATCCTTTACCAAAATTTTTTCTATTCCTTGTCCACAAGAACCCGAACTCGGTTTTATCATCACTTCCTTTTTATCTTTCAAAAATTTTTTAAATTCTTCAAGATCACTTTTTTCTAGATCTATCCAATCCCTATTCAAATATTTTGAAAAAGTTCTATTGAATAGAGTTTTGTCTCTAAAATATTTTAAGTATTCGGGATCATTATATTTCTTTTGTATCTCGTTATTCACACCACGTGTGATGATCGTCTTTCTTTCCTTCGAATTCATTTTATACATTTCGAACAACTGGTAATCCATATACCCCGCTTGATACTTTAGACCACATCCGATCATATCTAGAAATATTGAAATCTTCATCTTGTTTGTTCTATCATGGACTTCATCTACTGTTTTAAAAAATCTTCCAAAGTTCATATTCTTTATTCTTTTTAAAAGATACTTTACTTTGCCCATATTATCACCATCACAATTGTACCACGTCTATCAATAGAAGTAAATCTACACACATAAGAGTTCTTAACAAAAAAGCCGATTATTCACCGGCTTTTAAATTATACTTTTTGTTGAATTTCTCTACATTACTAGTGTTTCTATGTTTACCTTGTGCTCCTGTATAGAATGAATGACATTCACTACATACTTCTACATGGATTTCTTCTTTTGTAGAAACTGTTTCAAAAGTTGCTCCACAGTCACAAGTTACTACACACTTCTTAAATTCAGGATGTATATTCTTTTTCATTTTTATGACTCCTTCCGCCATGGTCTCTAGTGAGGCCATAGAAATTTAATACGTAAGTATTATAGCACAATTACATAAAAAAGCAAATGCTTTCGACAAGAAGAATGTCTATATGATCAATATTTGCCATCAAAACAAAAAAAATGGAAAGTGATCTTTCCATTTTCTCGATTAGTATTCTAATTCATAAGGGTTAGCAGCAGTACCATTACCTGATTTGATCTTTACAGAACTATTCAAAGTAATTACTGGTCTTACACCACGAGGGTTAGTCGCAGGTGAGTACTCAGATGTACCAGCCCAGTTGACGAACCATGTATTAGAATTTGCACTGTTGAGTGTCCAATAAGTAAACTTATCAACTCTAGCAGTCGATGTAGTACCACTCATCAACTCACCTACACGGATAAGTCCAACATAAGCATCTGTATAATTTCCTCCGCTGACTAGCGTTGTGTCCATCGGACTTTGTCCGATTAGATATTTATTGTAATACCATCTAGACATCTTGATTACAGATTTTTCTTTAGTTGTGAATCCATCGTAGACAGTTGTATTCAAGTACTTACCGATTCCTGATGTTGTATTGAATACACCAACTGTACCAAATTCAATATTTACATAACCATCGTTTGTTGTCAAATAGTTATCGGCTATCAATTTAGTTCCCTCATTTGAAGTAGAAACTATACGCCATGCTTTTCCACCAAAGTTAACATATTCACCAGTTGATCTATTAGTTAAGTTAGATCCTACAGATGCTTTATTTCCTTCGTCGATGACGTATGGATCAGCAGCTGTTCCTCTACCCTTTAAGATATCTACTGGATTGATGTTGATTACTGGTCTCATAGCATATGGTTCATTGACATAGTATCCTCTTTCTTTTCTACCTGTTTCTTCTACAACCCAAGCAGTATCTTCGCTTGTAGGAGTCATAGTAAAGTAACGTTCACCATTGTTCAAGAATCCATTTGCGCCACCTAAGATGTTGTATTCGTCGATTGTCAACAATCCTACTTTAGATTTTACTACGCTATTAGCACTACATGTGTATCTGACGTTAGTTAATGAAGTCATTTTCTCACTACAGAATTCACCAGTAGAAACTATTGTAGAAGCGTTGTTTAGTGATGGATAGAATACATTATTCAACCATCTTTCGGCATGACTTCCAGTAAAGACACTAGAGTTATCATCGAATGAGAATCCCGTTGCAGATTCTTCAGTGACAATTCTCAAAGTTCCATCTGCATTGACTTTTACAACTCTCCATAAGTGTCCACTGTACCAAATATAGTTATCAGTAGAATTTGTAGCATAGCATTGTTCGCCATCAGTACAACTGTTTTCTTCTTTAAACATATCGGTAGCAGTAGTACTTACTACTTTTACAGTTCTCTTCTCAGTAGTTTCATTACCAGAAGCATCCGTAGCAGTGTAAGTTATTTCATAAGTTCCAACTTCGTAAACATTTACATTGTGTGATGTTTTAACTTCCAATTCACCGTCGAATGTATCTTCAGCAGTTGCGCCATATGTATCGGCGAAAGAGCTTCCGTACTTGACTTCTATTGCACTTCCATTACCACCTAAAGTGATTGTTGGTGCAGTAGTATCTTTAACTTTTACAGTTACTGTAATGACTCTCGTATTACCGACATCATCAGTTGCTTTATAAGTCAAAGTATAATTATCACCTAATGTAGCTAAATCTACAACTCCGTTGATATCGACTGAGACAGATGCACCGTCACGGTCAGTTACATTGTATTCGAAGTTTTCGAATTTGTTTACTTTGTCTGCTTCGAGAGTAACCTCGAAGTCTTCTTTGTGTTTAACCCCTTTATTATCTACTATCTCCAATTCAGGAGCAGTTTTATCGATTGTGAATGTAACAGATGTGCTATTACCTGCTTCGTCGATGACGATCAAAGTATGATTTCCTTCTTTGCTTATGACATCACCATTTTGGACTGTCTTACCATCGAGTTTAGCAATAGGTTTTGTAGTAGCATCGTTGAATTCGATTGTGACATCGTTTCCATAGATCATACCATCCTTGATTGAAGTAATCTCAGGTGGAAGTGTATCTACATAGAAAGTAACACTTGTAGTTTTTCCATTTTCGCCAGTAACTACTAATTCGTATCTACCGTCGGAAACTTCAGTTCCATTTGTAAATTCTACGCCATTTAATGTAGCAGTACCTTTATCGAATGAAACAGTTACTTTTTCACCATAAACTTCTCCATCTTCCACTCCTGAAACTACAGGTGAAGCATTGTCTATTGTGAATGTTACAGTTGTCTCATTTCCTGCCTTATCTGTAGCAGTAATAGTATAAGTACCATCTTCAGTGAATGTAGCATTTCCTTCTACTTCGTTACCATCTTTATCTAC
This sequence comes from uncultured bacterium, assembly GCA_948433885.1. Classification (GTDB taxonomy): domain Bacteria; phylum Bacillota_I; class Bacilli_A; order RF39; family UBA660; genus RUG11867. The sequence goes on from CAOJEC010000002.1 coordinate 10,827, forward strand.
GATTGTAGATATATTTGCATCTTCTACTGAGATTGTTACATCTCCCGTATAGATACCATTGTTGTTGATAGATGTTCCACTTATTGCGATATTTGGATCAGTCTTATCGATTGTGAATGTCTTAGTGACTTCACGTCCTACTATATCAGTAGCTGTTATTACATATACACCATCTTCAGTGAATGTTGTACCATTAGTGATTTCTTCACCATTATTTTTGATAGAAACTATGTTGTGATCTTCTACATTTACAGTTACATCTACACTGTAATGACTTTCATCATCGAATCCGTTGATCACTGGAGCTTTAGTATCGACTATGAAGCTCAATTCTGTCTTCTTACCAGCATCGCTCGTTACGACAACTGTGTATTTACCATCACTTAGGACTGTACCGCTTTCGACTGTTTCACCATTTACTGTTGCTGTTCCCTTATCAAATTCTAGAGTAACATCATCAGTATAGACTTTTCCATCTTCCACTCCTGTGACTACAGGTGGTAATGAATCTATAGTGAATGTTTTAGTTACGCTGTGTCCAGCAGCATCGACTGCTGTTATTGAGTAAGTTCCATCTTCAGTGAATGTTGCTCCACTTTCGATAGTCGTACCGTCTGCTAATGTGATAGATACTAAGTTGGCATCACTTACTGTTACTGTTATAGCTTCAGAATAAGTTTTTCCATCTTCGAATCCTTCGATTACTGGATCTTTAGTATCGATTGTGAATGTTACAGATACAGTGTGTCCTGCTTTATCTGTAGCAGTGATTGTATGAGTTCCATCTTCATCTATAGTTGAACCATTAGTGATTTCAACTTCACCATTCATTATAGTATCGATATTGTCGTCAGTAACATTTACTGTTACACCTTCAGTATAGATACCATTTACTTGTTCACCATCTAGTTCGATTACAGGTGCTTCTGTATCGATATCAAACTCAACAGTAGTACTGTTACCTACACGGTCAGTTACTACTAGAGTATGATGTCCAGAAACATTGTAACTTTCGCCTAATGTGAACGCTTCTCCATCCATTGTTGCTGTCATAGAATTCATATCTGTAGCATTGATAGTAACTTCTCCATCATAGATCATACCATCTTCTACGCCAGATACAACTGGAGCAGTATTGTCGATTCCAACATATATTACTTTTGTAGTATTACCTGCTGCATCGACTGCATATATTCTATGAACTCCGTCTGAACTAATTTCAGAACCAGACGCTACTTCAGCGTTATTGTCATATATGATACCTTCATCGACTGTGACGATTACAGAACCTTTGATATACATACCAGAAGTTACTTCTTCACCAGTATTTTTGTCTATAATAGTCATGTTTGGAGCATCTTTATCGATGTTCTCAACGTTGTAAGTTACTACTGTCTCATTTCCTACTGCGTCGGCAATTGTAACGCTTACTTCAGTATTTTCTTCAACAGTGAATACGTATTTACCATCGACTAATTCGTAATTTACATTTGAATTTTTGATGGTTACATTTTCTTCATTAGTAACATTCAATGTCAATTTCACATCTTGATTTGTCATTTCAGTAGTGTTAGGTTCGAGTGTTGCTACAGGAGCATCTTTATCGATTCCTGAAACATTATATTCGATTCCTTCTACTGTATTACCAGCCTCGTCTTTGATATTCAAAGTACCGGCAATATTTTTAGAAACTGTAACTCTATAAGTATATTTTTCGTTTAGAGAAAGTTCAACTTCACCCTCGACGAAATTCATCCAATTCATATTGTTAGAGTCTACTATTTCTACCAACTTCTTAGTTGAAGTCAATTTGATTGTTACATCTTCTTTAGTAGGAGTATCACCATCGATGATATTCTCGTTACCTGTAGTTCCTGTAACATATGTTATTGTAGCTTCTGGAAGAACTTTATCGATGTTGCTTACAGCATATTCGACGATTGTCTCGTTTCCTACAAGATCTACTAGAGTCAATGTTCCTGTTACATTTTCGGAAACAGTCACACTGTATACAAATGAGCCATTTTCAGTTTGTACTGAATCGATCCAATTCATTCCGTTCGTATCTCTTATAGCAGATAGTTCTTTATCAGAAGTCAATGTAATTGTAACATCTTTATTAGTCACTACTTTATCAGCATCTGTATAAGATACAGTTGCCTTAGCAGGGGTTTTATCGATATTCGTTACATTGTATGATGCACTTCCTTTGCGTCCAGCTAAGTCTTCGAATTCTACTACGACTTCTCTATTTGCAGATACAGTCAACGTATATTCGTTTTTACCTTCGACTTTAGTCCATACATCAGTTGTACTTGTAATGATGATTTCTTCACTTGGTGTAAGTGTAAGAATTACATCTTGGTTAGTACCGTCGGACGTATTTGCAACTATATTGGCAGTTGGATCTACGAGGTCGATATTTTCAACTTCGATAGAAGCACTTCCATAGTTACCTGCTAAGTCAGTATATTCTACTGTTACGACCTTATTAGCAGTTACTTCGCTTGTATATTCGTTTTTGCCTTCAACTTTAGTCCATCCTTCACTAGTAATGATGAGCTCTTCATTTGAAGTCAATGTAATTACGACTGGTCCTACAGTTGGGCTTGTATTTGATGGTATCATGTTTGTATCTGCAGGAGTTACGTCGACTACTATATCTGAATCTGTAGGTTCGATAGCAGTTCCTACTAATTGATTTGGCCCTACTGGAGTGATCGTATAAGATACGATTCCTTCTTTAGAACTATCAGTAATAGTGATAGATGCTTCGTACTTACCAGTTTCAGCATTCTTTGTAACTATAGCGGTTTGACCATTTATAGTAGCAGTTGTTACAAGTGGTTCATCTTCAGTAGCAGTAACGTTAAGTTCTACATTGCTTTCGAATTCCAACTTGATTACATCTCCAGCTTTAGCATATCCAACATTTCCTGTAGTAGTAATAACTGGATTAACTACGACTGGGATCAATACCAATTCACTTAGATCGATTTGTTCAAGAGCAGCATTGTACTCGCTTCTCAAACCATCTCTATCGATGACAGCTTGAACTGCATTCAATTTCTCTTGTAATGCTGTCCATGATTCGTTAGTATAGTCTGCTTCTTCATAGTTGTCTTCCAAATCTTTCAATATTGCTTCATATGCACTCGCATCGATCGGCAATCTTGTTGCCAATATTGCTTCTTCGATCTCTTCGAGTCTTGCTTCGTATTCACTCTTCAAGATTCCTTCGCTTACTGCTGTCGATAACTCTGTTAACGCTTCTTGGTATGCATCGTATCCTGAATAGTCTTCCTCTTTATACTTGTCTCTGTAGTCTTCTGTTGTGTCTACTACTGGTTCTTTCTCCAAGTCTTTGACTAGTCTTTCGAGTGCTTTTGAGTAGTAATTGACATCACTTTGTAATCTCAATGTTCCTTCTACCTCTGATTCACTCTTCAATGTCATGAGCTCTGCCCATGTTTCTTTTGTATAGTCACTTTCTACCAACTTAGCGATCTTACCGATTACTGTGTTGTAATCGTACATATCTTTCTCTGCTGGTATCAATTCCATATTTTCGACTGTCTCGATTTGTTTATCCATGTACTCTTGTGTGATATTTGGATTCAATTTGATTGTTCCATCTACCATCATTGTGAGTGCATCGAAATACATCTTCTTTGTTTGCCATGACTTGTCAGTGTAATCGTATTTGTTTTCGTTTACGCTGAAGTAGAATCCACCTGTACTGTTAGTCTCGAGCATTTCCATATATGCAGCGATCTTATTGTACTTATCTACATTGATAACTCTTATTGTAAGTGTCTCACTAGCAGTGTTGCCTGCTGAGTCAGTAGCAGTATAAGTTATAGTATGTTCTCCAGCTTCGTTGATGTCGACTTCCGTCTTATCTGCTGTTACTGTCAATTCTCCATCGACTGAGCTTGTAGCCGTTACTTTAGGATATGTAATGTCCATTCCCTTGATCGTTACGATTACATTTCCACCTTCGATTGTGATTGTTGGAGCAGTCTTATAGATTTTGAATGTAACTTCGCTAGATTCATTACCAGCTTTATCAACTGCTTTGATAGTGTAAACACCATCTTCGCTGAATGTCTTAGACGTTCCGAATGCAGCATCCAATACTCCATTGACGTATACTTTGTCGGCATTTGCATCGTTAACAGTGACAGTAACTGCGCCATTGTAGATACCTTCCTCTACTTTAGTATTTTCATCAGTCAATGTAATAGTTGGAGCTACATCATCGAAGTTTGTAATTTCGATAGAAGCAGAACCTGCATTACCTGCTAAGTCTTTATAGTTTACAACTATTTCACCATTAGCGCTTACAGTTCTTTGATATTGAACTGAAGGATCAGATTCGGTAGCATCTTTGATCAATGTCCATTCACTGTCGCTCAAATCTTTGATAGCTTCGTCAACAGTCAATGTCAATGTGATTTCTTCGTTAGTTATATCAGTTTTATTAGCAGTGATAGTACCTTTTGGAGCTTCTTTATCTATACCAGTGACATCGATAACGAATGTACCCTTATTTCCAGCTTCATCTTGGAAGATGAATGAGAAATTTCCATTATTAGATCTATTAGCAGTCAATAATGAATATTCATTTCCTTCTTCATCAACTTTGTTTTCAACATCGACTCGTGTGCCAGTGTTGAGAGAAATTACTTTCTCAGAAGTCTTAATAGTTATAGTCTTATGACTATTTGTAGGTCCTTCTGGTGTGATTTCATAAAGCTCAGCAGTTGGTTTTTCTTTATCTATTCCTTCTACTTCATAGACGAATGATCCACTATTTCCAGCTTCATCTTCGAACTTAAACATATATTTACCATTATTACTTCTTTTAGCAGCAAGTAATGTATACTTAGCACCAGTTTCCTCGTCTACTTTAACTTCGACAGTTGGAATAGTACCTGTATTTGTAGTCTTTACAACTTTATCTACTCTAATAGTAATTTCTTTGAATGAATTAGTAGGACCTTCTGGGTTGACACCGACGAATGTTGCAGTAGGTGCAGTCTTGTCGATATTTTCTACCGTATAAGAAACTGTAGAAGTATTGCCAACGTGATCTACTAAAGTCAATGTATTAGATACGTTTTCAGTTGCTGTTGCAGTATAGATGAACTTGCCGTTTTCTTCTACCGCGCTAGACCATTCTAATTTATCATCTTCGAATGTTACTGCCTCATCAGAAGTTAAGGTAATCACAACATCTTGGTTAGTCAAATTCGTATTTGAATATGTGACATCTGCCGTTGCAGGAATCTTATCGATGTTCGCCACTGTGTAAGAAACACTTCCTATATGTCCAGCTAAGTCTTTGAACTCTACAGTGACAGTTCTATTATCGCTGACTACCAACGTATATTCGCTGCCTGTTACTTTAGTCCATTCATCAGTTGTACTTGTGATGACGATTTCTTCACTAGCATTTAAAGTCAATGTGATATCTTGGTTAGTACTTTCAGTTGTATCAGCTTCGATAGTAGCAGTAGGTACTTCAGTATCGATATTGCTTACAGTGTAAGTCTTGCTTCCTGCGTTACCAGCCAAGTCTGTATATTCGACAGTGACAGTTCTATTAGAAGTTACAACCAAAGTAAATGTTTTCTTATCTGCACTTGCAGTCCATTCATCAGTTGTACTTGTGATGATAAGTGGTTCATCAGAAGTTAATGTTAGAGTAACTGGATTCATTGTTTGACCACCTGTTGATGGTATCAACGTAGTCTTAGCAGGAGTTTTATCGATATTCTCGACTTCGTATGATGCACTTCCTGTATGTCCAGCTAAGTCTTTATAAGTGATCTCATAAATTCCATTTTCAGAAACATCTAATGTATATCTGATAGTCTTATCTGTTGGATCTTCGTTTGTTACACGAGTCCAATTTCCACCATCGATTATGATGATTTCTTCATCGACTTCGAAAGTCAATGTAATATCTTCATTTGTAGGATCTTCATTACTTGAAGTAATCGTTCCATTAGGAGCTTTAGTATCGATCGTAAATGTTACAGTCTCTTCGTTACCTACTTGGTCGATTACTTTTATAGTATAAGTTCCATCTTCAGTAAAGTCTTGTGGACTTACAAATGAAGTATCCAATACACCATTTACATAAACTTCTTTGACGTTGCTTTCAGCAACAGTAACAGTTACTGTGCTCGTATAAAGATTGTTTTGTCCATTGACTTTGTCTCCAGAAATTTCGATTGTAGGTTCAGTGATATCGACAATAATATCGGATTCGACACTTACTTCTGCACCTTCGAGACCATCAGGTCCGACTGGTTTGATCGTATAAGTGACTTTACCTTCTTTTGTATTTTCATCGACAATTACAACTGCACGATACAAATCGCCTTCTTTACTTACAGTTACTTGTTCTCCGTTTATAATTACTTCAGTACCTGTCAAATCTAATTCAGTATTTGAATTAAATTCCAAAGTCAATTTATTTCCAATTGTAGCATATCCATTAGCACCATCAGTTACAAATGTGACATTAGTAGCTTTAGGAATTGCAACTAGATCATTCAAATCGATTTGATCAAATACAACTTTGAATTCACTTCTAAGAGCACCATTTGCGATCAACTCTTTTGCTTCATCGATCAATTCTTTGATAAAAGTGTAAGATTCACTTGTGTAGTCACTTTCTACCAATTGTTCGAATTCAGCTACTATTTTATCGAATTCAGTTGTATCGATTGCCAATGCTTCTAGGTTGTCCAAACTCAAATTAGCCAACTCTTTTTCGTATTCGCTTATCAATCCATTGTTATCGATAATTGCTTGTACTTTTGCTATTTGATTTTCGATAGCTGTCCATGATTCTGCAGTATAGTCAGTTTCGATCAACTTACCAAATTCAATAACGATATTATCAAATTCAGTAGTATCCAAAGCATTTGCTACCAAATCATTTAGATCGATTTGTTCAAGAGCAGCATTGTACTCGCTTCTCAAACCATCTCTATCGATGACAGCTTGAACTGCATTCAATTTCTCTTGTAATGCTGTCCATGATTCGTTAGTATAGTCTGCTTCTTCATAGTTGTCTTCCAAATCTTTCAATATTGCTTCATATGCACTCGCATCGATCGGCAATCTTGTTGCCAATATTGCTTCTTCGATCTCTTCGAGTCTTGCTTCGTATTCACTCTTCAAGATTCCTTCGCTTACTGCTGTCGATAACTCTGTTAACGCTTCTTGGTATGCATCGTATCCTGAATAGTCTTCCTCTTTATACTTGTCTCTGTAGTCTTCTGTTGTGTCTACTACTGGTTCTTTCTCCAAGTCTTTGACTAGTCTTTCGAGTGCTTTTGAGTAGTAATTGACATCACTTTGTAATCTCAATGTTCCTTCTACCTCTGATTCACTCTTCAATGTCATGAGCTCTGCCCATGTTTCTTTTGTATAGTCACTTTCTACCAACTTAGCGATCTTACCGATTACTGTGTTGTAATCGTACATATCTTTCTCTGCTGGTATCAATTCCATATTTTCGACTGTCTCGATTTGTTTATCCATGTACTCTTGTGTGATATTTGGATTCAATTTGATTGTTCCATCTACCATCATTGTGAGTGCATCGAAATACATCTTCTTTGTTTGCCATGACTTGTCAGTGTAATCGTATTTGTTTTCGTTTACGCTGAAGTAGAATCCACCTGTACTGTTAGTCTCGAGCATTTCCATATATGCAGCGATCTTATTGTACTTATCTACATTGATAACTCTTATTGTAAGTGTCTCACTAGCAGTGTTGCCTGCTGAGTCAGTAGCAGTATAAGTTATAGTATGTTCTCCAGCTTCGTTGATGTCGACTTCCGTCTTATCTGCTGTTACTGTCAATTCTCCATCTTCTTTATCCGTTGCAGAAACCTCAGGATATGTGATATCCATTCCTTTGATCGTTACGATTACATTTCCACCTTCGATTGTAATTGTAGGAACGTTGTGATCGATATTCTCTACAGAATAAGTAACAGTAGTAATATTACCGACGTGATCTACTAAAGTCAATGTATTAGATACATTTTCAGTTGCTGTTGCAGTATAGATGAACTTACCGTTTTCTTCTACTGCGTCAGACCATTCTAGTTTATCATCTTCGAATGTTACAGCCTTATCAGACGTTATAGTTATTTCGACAGATCCTGTAGTGCTTTCAGTCGTATTATAAGAAACTGTAGCGTTTGCAGGAGTCTTGTCGATATTTTCTACTGAATAGCTTACTTCAGTTTCATTTCCTACATGATCGACTAGAGTCAATGTATTAGATACATTTTCAGTTGCTGTTGCAGTATATGTATACGTACCATTTTCATTCTTAGTTTCAGTCCAATTGAGTAACTCATCTTCGAAACTTACTTTCTTAGAAGTGTTGATCGTAATTGTTACATCTTCGTTTGTATCTTCAGTTGTTGAATAAGTCACACCCGCTGTAGCAGAAGTCTTATCTATGTTATTTACTGAATACACGACATTTTCAGTAACATTTCCGACTTCGTCAGTCAATGTCAATGTATTAGATACATTTTCAGTTGCTGTTGCAGTATATGTATACGTACCATCTTCATTACGTGTCTCAGTCCAGTTGAGTAACTCATCTTCGAAACTTACTTTTTCAGAAGTATTGATCATGATCGTTACATCTTCATTAGTATCTTCAGTTGTAGAATAAGTTACGTCTACAGTAGCAGGAATATTGTCGATATTAGATACTTCATATTTGACGCTTCCTTTATTTCCAGCAAGGTCAGTATAAGTAAGCTCTATTTCTCCATCCGTATTTTCTGATAAAGTCTTAGTATAACGAACTGTTCTATCTTCCAAAGTAGCATCTTTGACCAAAGTCCAATCAGACTCACTCATATCTTTGATAGGTTCGCTTACTTCTAAAGTCAACGTTACAGAACCCTTAGTAGGAGCAGTTACATCAGCAGTTATAGTACCAACTGGTGCTTCTTTGTCGATATTCTCGACTGTATATCTAGCAGTACCTACGTTACCAGCTGCATCTGTAAACTTGAATGTTATAGTACCATTGATAGATTTTTTGAATGTCCATGTTTGGTTGTCTATTTGTTCTAGCGCTTTGTTCTCAGTCAACATTGTTACTGGTTCACTAGTCTTGATTGTCAAGATTACTGGTTGATTTGTTGGTGCTGTCGTACTTGGTGTGATCTCTGCTGTAGGAGCAGTCTTGTCTATCGTGAATGTTACAGCAGTTGAGTTATTTGCTCCATCAGTTACAGTCAACGTATAAATTCCATCTTCTGTAATAGCTGCACCTTTCTTGTAGTCTTCGATTACGACTTCAGTAATTGCTCCGTCTTCATCGACTACCTTCTTAGTCAATACACCAGTACCCTCATTGTATGAAGGTCTTACATTTTTATTATAAACACCTTTATCTTCGACACCTGTTATTTCTGGTGCTTTAGTGTCGATCGTAAATGTATAAGTAACCTTGTTGTCAGCTTCATCAGTTACAACTAATGTATACTTACCATCTTCGCTTACAGTATTACCACTTGTGAAGAACTCATCATTGAGCATCGCGCCAACATTGTGATCATCACTATACATGATAGTTACTGGAGCATTGTAAATTCCTTTGTTTTCGACACCTGTTACAATAGGTTTAGTTTTATCGATATTGTCGACAGTATAACGAATAGAATTCGTGTTGCCAGCCAAATCTTTAAATTTGAATGTTATTGTTCCGTTGATAGATTTCTTGAACGTATAAACTGTATCAGAAACTTTTGTCAATGCAGAACTTTCAGTCAACATTTCGATTGGTTCACTCGCTTCGAATGTCAATATTACAGCGCCATTTGTATATTTATCCTCTGTAGGATCTTGAGTTATTATTGCTGTAGGAGCAGTTTTATCGATAGTAAATGTCACTACTGTGTCATTTCCGACCCCATCAGTTACAGTCAATGTATAAATTCCATCTTCTGTAATAGATGCTCCTTTGACATAATCGGCAACTACAGTATCGACGATAGAACCGTCTTCATCGACTGTCTTCTTAGTCAATACAGCAGTGCCCTCGTTGTATGAAGGTCTTACATTTTTATTGTAAAGTCCTTGGTCTACGACGCCTGTTATGATAGGATCGATTGTATCGATAGTGAATCTATAAGTTACTGTATTACCAGCTGCATCTGTTACTATCAATACGTGTTTACCATCGGCAATTTCTCCACCTAAGAATATCTCTCCGTTTAGAGTTGCTGTTACACCAGGTTTGTCATCTTCAAAAGTAACATTCTTGTTTTCGTTATATTCGCCTTTATTATCTACACCTGAAATTGTAGGTTTAACTTTGTCGATATTCTCGACTGTATATTTTGCAGTACCTACGTTACCAGCTGCATCCGTAAACTTGAATGTTATAGTACCATTGATAGACTTTTTGAATGTCCATGTTTGGTCGTCTATTTGTTCTAGCGCTTTGTTCTCAGTCAACATTGTTACTGGTTCACTAGTCTTGATTGTCAAGATTACTGCTTGATTTGTTGGTGTTGTAGTACTTGGTGTGATTTCTGCTTCTGGTTTTGTTCTATCTATAGTGAAGTTGATTGTAGTAAAGTTTCCAGCTTCATCGGTTACGATCAAAACGTAATCTCCACTTTCAGTTACATCAGTTCCACTTACAAAAACGTTACCATTTAATGTTGCAGTTCCTTCAGTGAATGTAGGAGTGACGATAGTGTTGAATAAATATTTGTTTTCTGCTTCGACAAATTTATCTTCATCAAATCCACCCACTTCTGGTGCACCTTTATCGATATTGTTTACTACATAAGTAATATTTTTTGTGTTGCCTAATTTATCAGATACGACGATCGTATTAGATATATTCTCTATAGCAGTAGCAGTGTAAGAATATGTTCCATCTGCTAATTTGAGAACAGTCCAATCAAGTTCATCAGTAAATGTCAACTCTTCACGAGCTTTGATAGTTATGATGACGTCTTGATTTGTAATTTCAGTAGTAGAATATGTAGGAGCATCTACATCGACAATTTTATCGATATTTTCTACTTTATATGAAATTTCAGTTTTATTATTATTCGCATCAGCAATGACAATTGCACCTGAGATATTTTCAGTTATAGTAGTCGCATATTGATACTTACCATCTTCAGTAAGTTCATCTAGTTTATTCCATACATTTCCATTATTGTCAGTAATTGTGACTTCTTCATCTACTGTCAAAGTCAAAGTTACATCTTTATTTGTATCTTCTTCTGTATTAGCTGTTATGCTTCCAACAGGAGCGGTCTTATCGATCGTTACTGAATATGGAAGTGAAACTTCATTTTCGGCTTTATCGATAAGTTTGATAGATCCAGTTACTGAATCATTTACAGTATAAACGTATTGATATTTACCATCTTCAGTCATTTCATTGAGTTTCAACCACATATATCCATTTGAATCTTCGAATGTGATCTCTTCATCGACTGTCAATATCATCTTTATAGAATCGACTAATCTATCAGTTGTCGCATCATCGATATTTTCATATGATATAGACCCCTTAGGATTTGCTGAATCGATTTCGACTGTTACAGTAAGTTCATTTTCGCCTTTATCGACTAAGTACAATACGTACTCACCATCAGCATTCAAAACTACTGATCCATCTTTCTTTCCATCGCTTATTTCCTGAATACTTGCATTATTCAATTTAGCTGCGACACTGCTGTATTTGTCTTCGAAAGTAATAGTAACTTCTTTGTTAAAATACAATTTCTTAGTTATATCGTCAATGACGATTTCTTCACCGTCGACGATGAACTTAACATCAGGAGTAGACTTATCTATAGTCGGATAATAGACGATAGCATTACCTGCTTTATCAGTCAATTTTAAAGTATGTTCTCCTTCTTCAGAAAGCGTAACTTTTCCATTTTCGATTTCGACACCATCGAGTTCAGCTTTGACTTCTCCACTTTCATCTTCAAAAGTTATAAGAATATCTTCGCCATATACTTGACTTCCAACTGAACTTGTAGGATTCTTTTGATCAATAACAAATTTTATAGTAGTGCTTCTACCAATAGAATCGGTTACAACTAACGTATATTCATTATGTTTACCATCGATTGCATATATCGTTTTTCCATTCGCGATTTCATCAGCAGATAACTCTTCTCCGTTCAAAGTTGCTGTCAACTCTAAAGGATTTTCTACGATATTGATCGTAATATCATGATTGAAATAATGTGTTGAAGTTTCATCGTCGATCAATTTACCATCGATGTTAACTTCAGGTTTATCTTTATATATAGTAAATTCGATTCTTGTAGTAAGCCCAACTTCATCAGTGACTTCTAAAACGTGATTTCCACTAGCGGTAATTTTAGTATCAGTAAATTCTTTACCATCTAACATAACAGTGGTCTTAGTCAAATCACTAATTTCGATGTTGACTTCGTTTTCGTATTTATCTTCATACTTATCGCTACCATTTAATAATACACTAGGAGCAGTCTTATCGATTGTAACAGTTCTAGTTGTTACAAGACCAGCCTTATCAGTAGCTATGAGAGTATAAAGACCCTCTTCATCTAAAGTTACTTCAGAATTGGCATACACTAATCCATTCTTCTTGACTGTAACAGATTTTAGATTTGTATCGATTGCTTTGACAACAAAATCATCCTTTGTAATCAAATCTGAATCTAAACCTTCAAATTCAGGAGCAGTCTTGTCGATTGTGAAGATAGTCGTTCCACTATTTCCAGCATCGTCAGTCAAAACTAAAGTATGTTCACCTTCGTCTGATACGACATGACCACTTGAGATTTCCAAACCGTCCAATGTAGCAGTTACAGTACCACCTTTATCATCGAATGTTATAGTTCTATTTTCTGAGTAGAATTTACCATTCACGACACCTTCCACAGTAGGAACTTGTCTATTTATTGTGAAGTTGAAAGTTACAACATGTCCTGCACCATCAGTTACAGTTATGACATATTTTCCTTCTTTAGTAAATACTTCTCCGTCCTTCAAATCTCTATATAAAGTATTCGACTTAGCAACAACATTCGAATATTTATCTTTGAAATGAATGATCACATCTTTATTTATAGATTGTCCATCTACAATCTTAGTTCCATCTTCAGTTTCAGCCCATACTTCAGGATCTGATTGATCGATTGAGAAATTGACTGATACTTCCCCAACGGAGTTTCTAACTGTCAAAGTATATTTACCTTCTTCAGTAATTGCACCTCCACTATTGATAGGTCTCTCACTCGCTTCTTCACCTTCTACAGCATGTTTATACAATGTTGCTTCATCACCATAATAAGAAACTCTATAAGGTAACTCAGTGTATACACCACCTTCGGTAATTCTATTGATAACTGGTGGATTTGTTGTAGTAGTTTTTCCCAATGAAAATTTTGCTACTGTTTTATTTCCAGCTTCATCTGTAGCGACAACTTCATAAGAACCCGTTTCATTGATCGCATTAGAAGTCATCTTATCACCATTGACAAGAACATCTTTCAAATTGTCATCTTGAACATTGAGTGTTACTCCTGTACCATAGTTAGAAACTACATCTTTACCATTGACAAGAATAACAGGAGCTTCTTTATCGATGTTTGTTGCACTTACATTTACAGTTGCATTCTTTTCTCCATCGAGTGAAACAACTTCGAAAGAATCTTCTCCATTTTCAGTATATATTTTTGTAAGCGTCTTTTTATCATTAGAAAGAACCCAATCTTCTTCATCTACTTTTTGAACCTGTTCACTAAAACGAACTTGAACTTCAACGTTTCCATTCGTGTATCTAGTCGAACTTGGTAATACTTTATAAGTCAATATAGAAGTATTGCTATCCAAATTTGAATCATCAGATTGATTTTCATTCTCATCAACTTTGACAGAATCTGTCTCACATGTGAGACTTGGCTCATACTTATATGTACCATCTTCATTCGTAATAGTAACATATGAGTTATTTATACATTCGTCTTTCATACTAGAAACTAAACTTCCAGATTCTTGAAGACGAGAAGCACTCGTAACCAATTTAGAATCGATCGCCAAATTGTTGTTCTCGACATACTTCTTAGCAGATTCTACTAAGACGTCACTATAATCCCTTTCTTTGTATAATAAATTTGTGACCGTATAGGCACCAGCAACCACAGTTGTAACTGCAGTAACCCCCAAAACTACATTTTTAACTTTATTATTTGTTGCCATAATAAACCTCCTAAATATTTCGCAAATATTATTCTATCATTTACGTAACATTTTGTCAAAAATTATCACTATATAGCATATGCCATATAATCCCTTTTTTTTCTTATGTAAGTAATTGATAGTCCCTTTTTAATTCCTTTCTTTTTTCATCATTTCTATTAATCATGTTTTTTGTTCGTTCCTAAAATCTTGTTTTCCTTAAAGATTCAGAAACATTACCTTCATGGTGCACCGAATTTCGACTCTATAATCGAAGTGGTGAATCTAAATCTAATGGATAATTATAAATATAGAATAAGTTTTTGGCTTTTATAGTAGATACTATATAAGTCAAAGTTCCCCTTTTTCTCATAAAAGATATAATCCCCCTTAAATTGATTACGAATATTCTACTGCTTTTTTTTAAAAAGTCAAGAAAAAAATCAAAAAAAGTCCATTTTATGGACTTTTTTCCTTATAATTTCATTATTTTTGCAGATTTTTCAGTTCTTTTTGTACTTAATAAGAAACTCTTAACCTGCTTAAACATATTGATTTTACATGAAAGAGCATCAGCTTTGCTTTCAGATTCAAGAGTAGCTTCTGGTTCATCATCAAATGGTTTAACACTACCACTTCCAATTCCTGGGTTATGACCTTTATCGCCTACAATTCCATCTCTATCAGCGTCTTTTGGTGCCTCTGGTTCGATCGAAGCTGAAACCGTTGGATCAGGTATGACAAGCGAAACAGAAGCCGATGGATCAGGATCGAGTGAAACCGACACATCAGGTTCAGGAGAAAAAGTGCTTTCTTCTTTTTCTTCCTCTTCATCATCAAATGGTTTAACATTTCCATTACCGATACCCTGATTTCCATTTCCATCATTTATTTCTCCTCTATCTGGATCATCTGTTGGTTCAGATGAAGGAGGTATAGACTCCGATGGTTTCTCATCATCAAAACCTGGTTTTGTACCTCCATTACCAATACCTGGATTGCCGAGTACATCATCAATTTCTCCTCTATCTGGATCTTCTGAAGGTGATGGAGATGGTGATGGATCAACTGGTTGTGATGGATTCACCGAATCTGATGGTGATGGTGATGGATCTACTGGTTGTGATGGATTCACCGAATCTGATGGTGATGGTGATGGATCAACTGGTTGTGATGGATTCACCGAATCTGATGGAGATGGTGATGGATCAACTGGTTGTGATGGATTCACCGAATCTGTTGGTGATGGTGATGGATCTACTGGTTGTGATGGATTCACCGAATCTGATGGTGATGGTGATGGATTTACTGGAAATGATATATCAGGTCCTTTTGATTCTATCTTCACATAGTCACATTCTACATGTGTACAATCGTAAACTAAATTTCCATTCTCTTCAAATACGTTAAATACATGATTTTGTTCTTTAATATCTTTACATTTTCTACATTTCAGATATTCAAGATTTTCGTCATATCTTTCAAGTTTCCACTCACAATATCCTTCTTTAGACAATGTATATTTATATCCGCAATTAATACATTCATAATTCGTATAAATCTTATGAATATCCTTTTTTTGACTTTGGTCATAAGTTATAAATTCTTCTATGACATGAGATCTATATTCCAAAGCACCACAAATAGTACACATGCGGGCTTCCATTTTATCATCATGGTATCCCCAATCACCATAAGTATGAATATGATCACTATTTATTGATTGACTTGGATCTGCTGATTGCTCAGGACGTGGTGTAACTACTATACCAGGAATATAAATATCTTCTACTTTTTCACTCTCATCTGGAACAGGAGTTGAATCTATCTTATCATCACCAGCATTATCAGATGGTTTTACTGAAACGGTCGGCGTTGGAGTCGTCGTATCAGTAGGAGTAGCTGTAGAATCTAAATCATCAGAATGTCCAGGAGGGAGAGGTACGTCATTTGAATTGTTCCTGTTTGCCAAATGTAAACCTACTCCCGCAACAGCAGAGCTCACAATCAAGGCAGCCGACAAGATAAATACTATCGGTTTCTTTTTCTTTTTCTTTTCTTCCTTTTCGTAAGCTTCGTTGAACATATTCAAAGTCTTTTCAACAGCTGCCATGTTATCGTCTAATGTAGGCGCATTCGCCGCCTTTTTTTCTTCTAATCTATGCATTTCTGCCACTCTCTTCGAGTTATTTAAAACTTTCTTTTGCTCTTTTTTTTGTTCTCTTTCAATTCGTTTTTGTTCCTTAGTTTTTGCCATAATAAATTAATCCCCTTTCGAAACAAAGCATATTATACCTAATTTCTGACAAAAGTCAACCCCTAAATATTCTATTACGAAAGGCCCCATTCATTTTTATTCTTCTACAATAGCAATTTCTGCACCGACTGAAGATAGTTTATAAACTAAATCTTCGTAACCTCTAAGAATGTGTTCTATATTGGAAATCTTAGTAGTTCCTGCAGCGATGAGTCCAGCTATAATCAATGCAGCGCCTGCTCTCAAATCGCTCGCTGCCACTTCAGTTCCTACCAATTTTGAAGGCCCCTCGATCGTGGCACTAGACGGAGTGAACTCTATATCGGCTCCCATTTTAACTAATTCGGGATAATGTCCTCCCCGACTTTCGTAAATGGTCTCTTCAAAATGAGATTCTCCCTTAGCTTGAGTTAGCATAACAGCCATCGGCTGCCCTAAATCGGTCGGAAATCCTGGATAAACTAGTGTTTTAATATCCACAGCGGTCAATGCATCGTGATTCAAAAATGTTACCGAATCGTCCTCGACTTTGAACTCGACGCCCATGTCCCTCATCTTGGAAAGTAAGATTTCTACATGTTTTGGAATTACATTCGTTATCTTGAGATTTTCCCCGATGAGAGCACCGATCATCATATAAGTCCCCGCTTCTATTCTATCGGGAATCACTTCGATAACAGCACTATTGAGCTTTTCGACTCCCTCGATGCGAATAGTATTCGTACCACCACCGACGATCTTTGCACCCATATTGTTGAGTAAAGACACTATATTTATGATCTCTGGCTCCTTTGCTGCATTCTCGATCACGGTCACTCCATCCGCCAAGACGGCAGCCATTAACACATTGATAGTCGCGCCGACACTTGGAAAATCGAACAAAATATTCGCTCCATGAAGATGTTCTGCATCCAATGTATATTTATCGCCTTCACGAACGATAGTCGCCCCCATCTTCCTGAATGCCGTGAGATGCAAGTCTATCGGTCTTTTACCGATCTTACATCCTCCAGGAAAGTTAATTACGACATGATGAAATCTTCCAAGTAAAGCACCCATAAAATAATAAGATGCTCGTAGTTTATCTGATAACTCCGACGGAATAGGATTCGATACGACATTCTTTCCATTTATCTTCATAAATCCTTTTCCAAACTCGATGTCTCCACCCAATAAAGTGATTATTTTTCGCAAGTTTTCGGTATCAGTTAATTCGGGAGTATTCAAGATTTCGACGACACCATCGGTGAGAATCGCCGCTGGAATCAATGCAACCACACTGTTCTTCGCTCCACTAATGCTGATACAACCTGAAAGTTTTCGATTTCCGTTTATCACTATTTTTTTCATATTTATCACTACCTTAAATATATTCTATATACGAAATAAAGTCAATCCTAAAACAAAAATTGACAAAAATTTAAAATTCCTAATATTGCCATAATTGCCGCACCAACTATAACCGAATATTCACCTACAAGTGAATTCAATACTCCGCCCAAACTTAGACCCAAATAAGTGAATCCAGCACTGAAAACAGAAAAAATCAAAAAACTTCTAATACCATTTATCCAGTCGAGTTGCAACGCAAAACCTACACAAAGACTATCCAAACTTACCCCTATTGCAAATAATAGAGCACCCAAAATGGACAATTTAAAAACTTCATCTTCTTTTTTGAAATCTTTGAACATCAAAATGGCAATATATAAAAATATTATCCCAGAAAGCATATGAACATCTACATGGATACTCCTCACGAAAATGGTACTGAGAAAAGTCCCTATCATGGGCATGACAAAATGAAATATTCCGACTAACGAAGACAATCCAAAAACTATTTTTTTAGGAAATTTCAAAGTTCCTATCGACAAAGCCAAACTGAAAGCATCCATCGACAACGAAACTGCAATCGCGACAATAAACAATAATCCACTCAAAAAAAATCACCATCTAATTATATTTCAAGATAGTGTCTTTTATTAAAGAATGATATTCCGTTTCACTTTTATTTTCGTCGATCGTACATAAAGGCGGATAAAGAACACACCACCAGTTTTCTCCTTCACCTTCGCCTAAAGTAACGACGAAAGAATCATAGTTGCCTGCTGCATAAACCAATCCTTTGAATTCCTTTTGAGGAAAATAATTATTACCTAAATTAGAACTATAATCGACGTCCAAATTGGCTTTTTTTATTTCAGATTCTATTTGAGCATCGATCTCTTCTTTATTTTTTTCGAGTGAATCCATTATGTCTTCCTCTCGATCGAGTCCATCGATAAATTCGTAAAGTTTTTCCTCGACGAAGGACTTTACTATATATTTATCCGCTTGATCTTCTTCCGAATTGGAGTTTGCAATTACTCTCATTCTAATAGAAGACGAAGGAATTTCCAAATATTCATTTTCATTACTACAAAATACTACGATTCCTGCTATGACGATCAATAATATTAATTGCTTCATAATAAATCTCCCTTACACTCTTGTAATGGGAGAATTACTCATTTATTATTCACAATTATTAAAAATAAATACAAATCTATCGCGTCCTGCGTAATCTTTTTCTAAATTAACTTTTGCTCTTGGATACGATTCTTTAGCTAAATTGACTACTTCATTACCCTGAGATGAGCCGATCTCGAAAGCCAAAATGCTTTTATTTTTCATGATCGTCTTCGACGAAGCAATTATCTTTTTATAAAATATAATTTCATCCTCTCCAGGATAAAGAGCCATCTGCGGTTCGTACCTAGTATTTGACGATACTTTTTCATCGATCCGGACATATGGAGGATTCGAGATTAGAACATCCAATTTATTATCAAATAAATTTTCTTCGAGCACGTCCTTCAAAATAAATTCTATATTCACCCCATGTTTTATAGAATTTTCCTTCGCACACTGAAGAGCCATCTCACTTTTATCTATTGCTATTACTTTGTCCATCGGACGGCTCTTTTTGATAGCAATCGCAATGCACCCACTACCCGTACAAACATCTAAAATATGCGACTCTCCAAAAGAGTACTTTTTCATGTACTCTATTAATTTATCGACCAACAATTCAGTTTCGAATCTAGGAATCAAAACCCTTTCATCGACATCTATTTCATAACCTAAAAAATCGACGTTTCCAATGGCATACTGCACTGGATAGTCATCGTCAATTTTTTTTAAAACTCTCTCTAGTTCTTCACCTGAATATTTTTTCTTCAATAATTCGCGATCGACTCTAGTCAACTCATCATTTTCAAAATCGTTCATTTTTGGCCTTCCAATTTTAATCGTTGATCTTCGGTTATCAACATCTCAATTATAGAATCCATCTTGCCATCCATGACAGCTTCCAAATCCATGACCGAATAATTTATTCTATGATCGGTTACACGATTTTGAGGATAATTGTAAGTACGTATTTTTTCCGATCTATCTCCGGTTCCGATTTTACTCTTACGTTCACGTCCCATTTCGGCTTCCTGTTTTCTAGTAATCTCGTCTTGAATTTTAATTTTCAAAAGTTTCATTGCTTGTTCTCTATTTTGAACTTGGCTTCGTTCAGTTTGACAAGTCACAACAGCTCCCGTCGGAACATGAGTCAAACGAACTGCCGAATTAGCAGTATTTACGGATTGTCCACCTGCACCACTCGAATGATAAACGTCCATTTTGATATCGGATTCGTTTATCTCTATCGTCGCATCTTCTACTTCTGGCATAACCAAAACAGTAGCGGTAGATGTATGAACTCTTCCTTGTGTCTCCGTTGCAGGAATTCTTTGAACTCGGTGAGAACCACTCTCGTATTTCAATTTTGAATAAACATTTTCTCCCTTGATCATACATTCTATTTGAGAATATCCCCCACTTGATCCATCGACAGCATGAATTATCTCTATTTTCCAACCTTGCTTATCCGCATAGTAAGAATACATTCTAAACAAATCTCCTGCAAAGATGTTGGCTTCGTCTCCTCCTGCTGCTCCGCGGATTTCCATAATTATATTTTTTCCATCATTTTCATCCTTTGGTATCAACATTATTTCCAACTCTCGAAGACAAGTTTCTTTCTTCTCTTCCAATGAAACAATCTCATCGGCGATCATCTCGGCCATATCACGATCATTTTTCATCTTATAAAGTTCTATGAGTTCATCACAGCACTTTTTATATTCGTCGTATTTGCCGACTGTTTCTTCTAAATCGCTCTTCTGTTTAGAAAGTTCCTTCAGCCTTTGAAAATCACTTAAAACTTCCGGAGTCGCAAGTTCACGTTCCAATTCGACGTACTTTTCTTTAATTATTTTAAGTCTTTCTTCCATCTTGAAGGTTCCTTTCTCATTTTACATATTTGCTTCGTCTTCTAAATCATCGACTATAACTAAATCGGATAAATCGTCATCATCGACGTCGTCATCTTCGGATTTATCGGTATCTTCATCGAACATATCATCCTCTTGATTGACATCATCATCTTCGAGAACGATGTCATCGTCCTCTTCATCATCTTCGAAAGTTTCCATTCCTTTATTATGTTTTATTTTCAAATCCCAATTCCCATCTTCCAACATGATAAATCTCTTATCGGTACTGAGTAGTTCAAAAAAATCCGCGATATGTTCAGCATACTCGCTTTCATCCATTTCCAAAATTTTTCCTACTTCAGCAAATAAATCGTTGATCTTCATTTTTTTGCCATTTTCCGCGAGAATGATATGAGCTATATCATTGTAATTCATCAATTCGGCCTCTTCTAAACTCAAGTTAATTTTTTTCATAACACGATTCCTCCATCACGCCTATTATTATATGCTATTGATACACAGTTGATATGTGTATCTCGATAACTCGTACCAAATTATTACATATAATCTTTTCTATGTCAACATAATAATCGTCATAATATAAATTTTATCGTTTTCCTCTTGTCGGTGTCACTTTCTAATGCATATTCTATTACAAATTCCGAGTCTTTTTTACAAAATTTGTAATGATCTACTCTCACTTTAAAATGACCTTCGACACCAGTTAATGTTACTAGACATTCATTATCCCTAAGTAAAAATTCTTCTTCCAAAGTAATTCTTCTAAATTCGATATTGTCATCGAGTTTTACTTTATATATCACGTTGTCCAATGTGAAGACAATATATTCATCTTCTTTTGTATAATTTAAATCTGTATCGTAGTAAACTTTTTCCTCATCAAAGAACTCAAAATGAATTTTTTTCATAAAACACCTCATAAAACTGGCATCATTATATCATAATAAACTTGAAAGAAAGTGATTATTATAAAAAAATTCTTGAAAACAAGTTTAAAAGTTTTTCTCATTTTAACAGTATTGGGAGTATTGACTATCGGAGGACTGTACTTCTATGCTTTTTGTTCTCCCAAAATTGCCATAAAAACTAACGGTAAATACTACATCTACGATCAAGAAAACGAACTCGTTTATCAAGGGTCTAGTTCTAGTGAATGGGTCGCCTTCGACGATATCTCGGATAATTTAAAAAATGCCATCGTATCCGTAGAAGACAAAAACTTCTATAAACATCAAGGATTCGATTACTTGAGAATCGCCAAATCTTTGATAAACAACTTTCGCACCAAAAGTCGATCGGAAGGTGCTTCGACGATCAGCATGCAATATGTAAAAAATATGTATCTCACGTTCGATAAAACATGGAAGCGAAAAATAGAAGAAGCTTTTCTAACTTTAGAATTGGAAGTACACTATTCGAAGGAAGAAATTTTAGAAGGATATCTTAATACCATAAATTTTGGACAAGGAAACTTTGGTATACAAGATGCTTCACTTTATTATTTCAACAAAGATGCTGGCGATTTGACTTTGGAAGAAGCCTGTATTTTAGCCGCCATACCGAAAAGTCCCGGATACTATAATCCTGTATCCGACTACGACTTATCTATACATCGTGCCAAATTGGTCGCAAGTACGATGGTGACTAATGGATATATTACAGAAGAAGAGAAAGAAGAACTATTCCAAGAACCGATCGAGATATATGGTAAACGTGACAAGAACAATTTGAATACTTTGATGTATTATCAAGATGCCGTAATTGCCGAACTTTCGTCGCTTTCGAACATTCCAAAATCTGTCATCGATTCTGGTGGATTAAAAATATACACAACTCTCGACATCGAAAAACAAAGAGCTCTTGAAGATGCCGTAAAAACGAATATGCTGACCGACGAAACTCAAATTGCATCGGTCTACGTCGATCCAAAAACAGGTGCTGTCGAAGCTTTGGTCGGCGGACGAGATTATAGCACAAGTCAATTTAATCGAGTAACACAATCGAAAAGACAAGTTGGTTCGACGATCAAACCTTTTCTATATTATTCTGCTTTGAGTAACGGAATGACTATGGCTTCAACTTTCAGAAGTGAACCTACTACTTTTACTTTATCTAATAACAATACATATAGTCCTAATAATTACGGAAACTATTATGCAAATAAAAATATAACCATGGCCGCTGCGTTGGCATATTCGGACAACGTTTACGCCGTCAAAACGCACATTTTTCTAGGAGAAGACAATCTAGTCGATACTATGAAATCGATGGGACTCAAAGAAGAACTTTCTGCCATTCCATCTTTACCTTTGGGGACTATAGAACTGAATATGTTAGATTATGTCAAAGCCTATACTACATTGGCAAGCGGAGGATACGAAAGAGATATTCATTTCATACGACGTGTCGAAGACATGAATGGAAACTTGATTTACGAAAGAAAAGATACCGACGAACTCATACTAAACTACAATTATGTTTTCATCACCAATCAAATGTTGACGAATACTTACAATCCTGAATTTATAGATTATATAAATCCGACAGTCATTACGATGAAAGGTCGTCTTTCGAGAGATTATGCCATCAAGACAGGTACCACTGACACAGACAACTGGATAGTCGGTTACAATCCGGATGCACTTCTCATGATATGGACAGGAAATGATAATGGGCTATCCACACCGGGATATGCCAAAGTAGTAAAAGATATATGGGCGGACACGATAGAAACGACTCTCAAGGACGTTCCACCATCTTGGTATGAAATGCCCAAAAATGTAATAGGCCTACCTCTTTCACCTGTGACTGGAGAATTTGTCAAAAACGGAAAAAATTCTATGTACTATTTCGTAAAGGGAACCGAACCACAAATATATTTAGAAGCCTCTCGTTGAGAGGTTTTTTATATAAAAAAATGTAGAAACCATTTCTACATCATTAAATTTTATTTATCCTTTTTGATCTTGACGACTATCTGATACATATCTTCAAAATCGTATTCTTCCATTTCTACACGGAAACCATTTTGCTCAGCTCCTCGGACTGCGCCTCTTATACTGTTAATTTGATCTCCTATATTCTTACTCGAATCCTGAGTTTCCACCGTAGCACTCGGACCTCCGAACATTGAATCCATATTTTGATTTAAAGGTGTAGTATTAGGAGGAACGATATCACCAAACATATCAAAAGTTTCTATCGTCTCAGGCTCACTAACTGAAACATTCAGACTTGGATCCACGGGTGTAATTTGATTTGCATCTTGCTGTGGAGCTCCTACTTGCTCGCCTGTAAAAGGATTGAAACTTACAGGTGGCACGAATTCTTCCTCTCCTATTGTCAAATTAGGAGCACTAGTTTCCAAATCCGTTGGTGGTTCCATAGCAAAACCAAAAAGATTTTTTGTCGCTTGATTTTGTCCACTGACAGTTGTATCCATTTCATTCATATTGTTCATTTCTACACGTGCGCCTCCTGTCGAAGATTCTGCTGCACTTAGAGCGGCAGCTACTCCTTGTGACATTTTCTTTATTTCATTATCTAACTGTTTGACCGTCAACCTCTCTTTTACGATTCGGTTCAACATTTTCTTTTGATCGTCAGGATTGGCGATTTGCAACAAACTGCGAGCATGACGTTCACTTATTTGTTCGTTCAAAAGAGCATTTTGAACTTCATCACAAAGATTTAGAAGTCTCAACTTATTTGCAATAGTCGGCTGTGATACGCCCAATTTTTTTGCAAGTTCATCTTGAGTTATATAACCTCTTTGCAACAAATTCTTATAACTCTGAGCTTCTTCGATACTAGAAAGATTTTTTCGCTGTATGTTTTCGATCAACGCAATCTCGGCACTTTCATTATCGGTAAGTTCACGTACAATAGCAGGTACTTTTTTTAATCCTGCCATACATGAAGCCTTGTACCTACGTTCTCCAGCAATTATTTCATACTTATTTCCGACTTTGCGGAGCACTAAAGGCTGTATGACCCCATGCACTTTTATCGAATCGGATAGTTCTTGTAATGCCTTTTCATCGAAAGTAAGCCTAGGCTGAAATCTATTAGGAATAATATCTTCGACAAATATTTCTTGCACTTGTTCATTATTCATCTTCAGTTGCCCCTTTACTTTATTCTTTTACTTATACTAAGTTTACTTTATTATTGCAATTTTTGCAATGGTTTTTTCGATATTTTATCAAATGATCGTGGATATTCATCGGGAGTTTTACACTTTTTATTTACGAATACGAACGATCTTGATGCATTTTTAACTGGCAACAATGTCTCGACAACTCTAGTGACGTCACCACCGAGAGTCTCGATTGCGTAAATTCCATTTTCCAAAGTTGGATCTAATACTCCTTTATACGGGATGAACATTCCACCTTCTTTGACGAAGGGAATTGATAGTTCTGCCAAAGTAGGCATGGCTGTCACAGCGCGAGACGTGACTATATCGAAACTTTCTCTTTTCTTAGAATTATATTTCTCAGCACGATCATTTATGACAACATAATCCAATTTCAAAACATCTTTGAGTTTCGTCAAAAAATCCGTTTTCTTTCCATTTGAATCCAATAAGGTAATATCGATATTTGGAAAACAAATCTTCAATGGCACCCCTGGAAATCCTGCTCCTGATCCAATATCGAGGACTGTTTTTCCACTTATATCGAAATACTTCGTCATCAAAACTGAATCATAAAAATGAGTTAGATAAACATCTTCGATCGTTTTGATTGCTGTCAAATTGGTATGTGAATTGTAATCCAAAAGAAATTCAGCATATTTTTTAAACTGTTTCTTTTGATCTTTCGACAACTCGATTCCAAGTTCTTTCAATGATTTGACAAATTCTTTTTCACTCATTTTTTCCATATTCCTTTCTCAAATAAACTGCTAAAATCGAAATATCAGCCGGATTGACTCCACTTATACGACTTGCTTGTGCAATAGTTCTAGGTCGTATTGCCTCCAATTTCTGTCTTGCCTCACTCGCCAAGTTGTAAACTTTTCCATAATCTATATCATCAGGAATTTGTTTACTCTCGAGTTTGATCAATTTTTCAGCGTCTTTATATGTTTTGACAATGTACCCTTCGTATTTGACATCTATCGATACCTCTTCGAAAACGTCGCCATTGATATCTTTCAAATTTGGACATACTTCGAATAAAACATCTTTAGTAATATCAGGTCTCTTCATCAGCTCTTCGACACTCATCGTTCTAGCATTCTCGACATATT
Organism: uncultured bacterium; assembly: GCA_948433885.1. Classification (GTDB taxonomy): domain Bacteria; phylum Bacillota_I; class Bacilli_A; order RF39; family UBA660; genus RUG11867. Next base: position 36,933 of record CAOJEC010000002.1, read on the forward strand.
GCTCTAAAATTTCTTTCGATACCTTCATCTTTTTGATTTCATTTTTCAACGTCTCGATTCCGGCAACTTTCTCATCTAATTTCTTCTTTTGATCGTCATCGATGAGGCCACATTCATACCCATAATTGCGCAATCTCAAATCAGCATTATCGTGCCTCAAAATCAACCTAAATTCTGCTCTAGAAGTCAACATGCGATAAGGTTCGATCGTACCTTTGGTCACCAAGTCATCGATAAGAACTCCTATATAAGATTCGTTCCTCTTTAGAATTAATGGTTCGAATCCTCTCAGCTTCTTCGAAGCATTGATGCCGGCAACTATTCCTTGGCCTGCAGCTTCCTCGTAACCACTCGTTCCATTAATTTGTCCCGCGGTGAAAAGTCCTTCGATTAATTTAGATTCCAAAGAAGGCATAATCTGCAAAGGATCGATCGCATCGTATTCTATGGCATAAGCATATTCCAAAATTTTTGCATTTTCCAGCCCTTCCAAACTATGTACCATTTTTTCCTGAACATCTACAGGCATAGATGTCGAAAAGCCTTGCAAATATAGTGCATCGTAATAAGCACTGCCAACTTCCATACTTTGTGGTTCTAAAAACAAAATGTGTTTTTCCTTATCGGCAAATTTTACAATTTTATCTTCGATACTTGGGCAATATCTAGGTCCTATTCCACTTACATAGCCACCATACATTGCTGACTTAGAAAGATTTTCTCTTATAATATTATGTGTATTTTTATTAGTATAAATTAGATAACATTTTTCTTGCTTATGAACATCGTAAGTACTATCTCCATCGAAACTGAAATGCCATTTTTCTTCGTCGCCGAGTTCTTCCTTCATTTTAGAAAAATCACAACTTTTAGCATCGATTCTCGGCGGTGTTCCCGTTTTAAGTCTAATTATTTTGAAACCCAACTTTGCTAAATTATCACTTAAATTGTCGGATCTTTTCTCACCGTGTGGTCCTTCCGAAATCTTTTCGCTTCCTCTCAATATTTCACTTTTGAGATACGTTCCAGTCGTCAAGATCAACACTTCACATTCGATCTTAGTCCCATCTTTCAAAATGACTCCACCTATTTTATTATCATCGACTATTATGTCTTCGACGATATTTTCCATCACGGTAAGGTTTGGTAATTTTAAAAGAGTTTCTTGCATAGCTCTTGGGTACGATTCCTTATCTGCTTGAGCTCTCAAACATCTGACAGCAGGTCCCTTGCTACCGTTTAACATCTTCATCTGCAAAGTAGATCGATCGGCAATTTTTCCCATCAATCCACCTAATGCGTCTATTTCTCGAACTATTACACCTTTTGAAGTACCGCCGATAGATGGATTACAAGGCATATCTCCGATATTTTTGATATTTCCTGTTATCAATAAAGTCTCATGACCAATTTTACTCGTCGCATGTGCTGCTTCTATACCAGCATGTCCTCCGCCGACTACTATCACTTCATACTTCATTATGTATCACTTCCCTAAACAAAAATTACTGAACAGTGTATCGATCAATTCATCATCATACACCTCACCTAAAAGTTCACCCAAAAGTATTCTGGCATCTTTTAAATCCAAAGTGACGATATCTACAGGAACGGAATTGCCTAAACCTCTTATAGCCCTTACGATTGCCTCGTACACTTTTTTCATAAGTGACTCTTGTCTCGCGTTCGATATGTATGTGAAATCTCGATTTGGAAGATCGCCTATAGAAAACATTTCGACAATTTTTTCTTTTAGACTATCTAATCCATCGATACTCACTGTATTCCCATATACGACATCTTTAGAAGATATATTCATCTTTCTTGTCAAATCGTTTTTATTGACAAAAACTATGTGTTTTTTATCTTCTAATCTAGTCAAAATTTCTTTTTCATCATCACTCAATTCTTCGGAATTACTCAATACTAATATGACCAAATCCGCTTCCTCAATTTGAGCTAAACTTTTCGTTACACCTATACTTTCGACGACATCGTCAGTTTTTCTAATTCCTGCTGTGTCGATAAACTTCAATTTCACACCACTCAAAAGCATCTCACCTTCGACAATATCCCTTGTCGTTCCTGCTATATTGGTGACTATTGCTTTTTCTTCTTCCAATAGAGCATTTAAAATACTGCTTTTACCGACATTCGGTCTTCCAATCAACGCGACTCTAATCCCGTCAGTTATCATTTTGCCTGTCTTACTTTCGTCGAGCATTTTGCAAACATCATCTCTTACCGAAACTAATTCGTCTATTACTTTCTCATTCGTCATATCTTCGATATCTTCATATTCTGGATAATCGACATTTACTTCAATTTTTGCTTCTATTTCGACAATTCGACTTTTCAGGCTCCTGATCAAGTCAGATAATTTTCCAGTTAAAGAATTTATAGAAAGATTGCGTGCATTTTCATTGTCGGCGTTTATTATTTCTCCGACGGCCTCTGCCTTGACGAGATCGATTCTTCCATTCAAGAAAGCCCTCTTCGTAAATTCTCCTGGTTCGGCCAATCTACAACCGATCCTTAGCAATATTTCTAGCACTTTATTGGTAGTCGCGATTCCGCCATGTAAGTTTATTTCTACTACGTCTTCTGCCGTGTAAGTTCTAGGAGCTCTCATTATTGAAACTAAAACTTCGTCAATCGTTTGACCTTCGAAGACAATATGACCATAATTTATAGTATGACTTGCACACTCGGTCAAATCTTTACCTACAAATATTTTGTCTACCAAAGGAATGGCATGATCGCCACTTATCCTTATAATGGATATTCCTCCGACACCCATAGCCGTACTAATTGCGCATATTGTATCATCCATGAGCCATACCTCCTTCGGTTCTTGACATATTATAACAAAAAAAAAGAGATAATTAAAGTAGGCTCGAAATTTGAAGAAAATCACAAAAAAAAGGAATCATTGTTCCTCTTTTGGCTTGATTATTACATGCCTATTTGGTTCTTCTCCGACACTAACTGTATAAACATCATTGAATTCGGCAACTGCATTGTGAACTATCAATCTTTCATAAGAATTCATGTTGTCCAATTCGACAGCTATTTTTGTCTCGCTCACTTCGCGAGCAATTCTCTTAGCAGTTTTCTCTAAATACATCAATTGTTTATCCTTATAATTCTCTACATCTAAAGATATGTAAGGGGTCTTTCCAAATTTGTTTTTTATAACTGCTCTTACCACTGTTTGTAAGGCTGCTAAATTTTTTCCTGCATGTCCTATCAATAATGGATTATCGTTTGAATACATTTTAATCTTCATTTGGTCTTCTCTAAGTTGAGTTTCGAAACGAACTTCCAACCCCATATTCTGAATTGTATCGCTTAAAAATTCTTTTGCATATTCCAAAACATCGGTCAACGGAGTTATAGTAACCTCTACGTTAGTGCCTTTAAAAAGTCCCGCTTTCACTTCAGTCGATGTGACGAGTACTTCATTCAAGCTCATACCCAACTCATTCAATCCATCGTTCAAAACCGTTTCATATTCTTTTCCGGAAAATTTATGTACTGCCATATAACTACTTTCCTTTCTTTTTAAAATTGGCCTTTTTAGAGACAACTTTTTCTTTTTTATCTTTCGCTTCGTTCAAAGCCAACTTTTTAAATATCATATTTTGTATTATGACAAATCCATTCGAAACTATCCAATAAAGTGCCAAAGCAGTCGGTAAAGAAAGCGACGCGATAGATATGAACACTATCATGAACTTGACGGTCATTTCCATTTGTTTGTCTTGATCGGCATTTCCAGTAGAAGCACTGCTCATAGAATTTTTCAATGAAAAGTAAGTTGTCAAAACGATAAGAACGATCAATATTATATAGAGAAAATTTCCATCCTTGATTCCTACAAACGGAGAAGTACCCAACTGTAAATGTAAGAAAGAACCTTCAAAAATAGCAGGGACTCTATTGATAGCCTCTAAGAAAGCAAGTAGTATCGGTAGTTGAATAAATGCTACTAAGCATCCACTAGCAGGATTGATATTGTACTTTTTGTAAACGGCCATCATTTCTTGACTCATCATCATAGCAGTCGCTTGGTCATTAGTCTTACCGTACTTGCGCTGAATTGCTTGTAACGCCGGTTGAGCCTTCTTCATGTTTTCAGATTGCATCATCGATTTTTTCGTAAAAGGCATCAAAATCAATCTGATCAAAAATCCTAGTACTATTACTGCCAATCCATAGTTCTTGACCAAGACACCTAATTTGATGATGACGAAAGCCAAAGGTTTGATGAACAATGTTTCCCAAAGACCATTGTATTTCAAATCGCCAGGCTTATATTCGGCACAAGATTTTAAAGAGTCGAAATCGACGTCCATATTGTCTTTATTTTCCTTATATATTTCTAGCAAATCTTCATCTTCAGGTAAACATAAAATATTCGACGTCAATGCCTGCCCAGTAACTTCGTTGACTATCTTCTTTTTATCGTCTCCGGCTAAATACTTGGTACACCCCGTCAACACTGTCAAAACTAACAACAATGTAACGATCTTTTTTTTGTGTTTTTTCATTTACTTTATTCCTTTCAAAAGTTTGGTTAAAGATTCATTCATTTCCGAAAAATTCCCACCTAAACATCCGTTCCTTATCATTATAATATAATCATTCTCTTTTTTAAATAAATTTTTATTATTGTCCATGATACTTCGTGTTTGTCTTTTTAATCTATTGCGAACAACAGCGTGCCCTAAACTATTTTTTATTGCTATACCATAATGGATTTTTCCATCTTCACTTGGAACATAATAGATAACAAAATTTCTATCCTTATTATAATGACCATTTCTAATGATGTAATTGAAACGTCGTTTATCTTTGATCATTTCATATCTTTTCACAAGGTACCTCCTAGAATAAAAACCACTACAAAGAGTGGTTTACTTACAAAGCACTTTGCGGCCTTTTTTTCTTCTAGATTTTAAAATATTGCTTTCTTTTCTAGCAAAGAAACCGTGCTTCTTACTCTTTTTACGATTATTTGGTTGATAAGTTCTCTTCATTTTTTGCACCTCCACATCTAAAATTCAAATGTATTATATTATACCGCAGTATAAAAAGTCAAGAACTAACGAGCGATTAACTTTTCAACAAATTTTTCAACATCATTTCCACATCTTGTTGATAAATCTTCCACATTGTAGAAAATGCAAAATTGTGGAAACTGTGGATAAAAACTTTTTTTCAATTAAACTCTACAAATTTTAACACAAGTTATCCACAAAATTTGTCGAAAATTGTTGTAGATAACTATTTTTTGAAAAATCTATCTTTACCTTTTTTTTATTTTAAGATACAATGAAATTACTAGAAACCGGGGTGAGGTTCATGGCTGAAGAGAACAATTTAGTTTGGGAAAATTTTATTGGTTTACTTAAAAATCGCATCTCTACTGTCTCGATCAACTCCTGGTTTAAATACTGCAAAATTTACAAAATAGACGATGCCGTCCAAGACAACAAATCTATCAAAGTTGTCACGATCATGACGAGCTCACAATATATAAAGGATGCTCTCATAAAAAGATACTTAGAAACTATCGAAGAATTGATGGAATCGATTTTAGGAAAAAATTGTAATATCGAATTCGTACTCGAAGAAGAGCTTAATCAAGAACGAATTGAAGAACAAAAAGAATCGCCACCTATCGAACCGACTACAGTTGTGGAAAAACCGGTCAGTTATCAACAAAATTTTGAAACGAATCTTTCACCAAAATACACTTTTGAAAATTTCATTGTTGGAGAAAATTCAAATCGTCTAGCATACGAAGGAGCGAGACATGTAGCTGAACAACCTGGAAAATTGTTCAATCCATTTTTTATTCATGGTAAAAGTGGTCTCGGTAAGACCCACCTCATGCATGCCATTGGAAATTACATTACAGCTCATTCCAACAAGAAAGTTTTATATGTTACAAGTGAAAGATTTAAGTCGGATTTTACTACGATTAATATGAATAAAGATTCCAAAAGTATCCAAATGTTCAAAGAAAAATATAGAGGAATAGATGTTCTGATGATCGACGATATTCAATTTTTAGAAAAGGCTGAAAAGACTCAACAGGAATTCTTCCATACTTTTAATACACTTTATGATATGAATAAACAGATCATCATCACATCTGATCGTAGTCCAAATGACTTGAAGTTACTAGAAGAAAGATTGATAACGCGTTTCAGTTGGGGACTGACAGTAAATATATATCCACCGGATATCGATTTGAAAAAAAGAATCGTCAAAAATAAGATGGCTGGTCATGATGTAGCCAATTTAGTAGACGATGAAGTTGTCGAATTTATTGCTAACAACTGCGAAAATGATGTTAGACATATCGAGGGAACCGTCACAAGACTTTATGCATATGCAGCCATGATGAGCCCACATAAAATAGACTTAGAATTTGCAAACGAAGCATTGAGAGACTATTTAAAAAGTTCAGTTTACATGGATTCAAATATCGCAAAAATACAAAAAGCAGTCGCGGATTATTATAAGATAACAGTCGAAGACCTGAAGAGTAAAAAAAGAACTGCCAATATCAACTATCCACGACAAATTGCAATTTATCTATGTAGAAATTACACTGACGAATCTTTTCCGAAGATCGGACTTGAGTTCGGTAATCGCGATCATTCGACAATTATGTATGCATGTGATAAAATTGAAGCAGATCTCAAAATAAACAATCAGCTGAAAGAGATAATTAGAGAGATCAAAAATAATATTGGGTAAACTGTTGATAAACATGAAGTTTTCCACAAGTTTTCTACAGGGTTTAAATTCAATTAAATGTGGACAAAAGACCACTTTTCCACAAATTCCACAAAACATATAAATAATAATAAATATATAATAAATAAGAAAGAAGGAACAAAAATGAAATTCACAATAGAAAAAAATATTTTACTAGAAAATCTAAATAACGTGACGAAGGCTATTTCGATCAAAAACGTCATTCCAATATTGAATGGAATAAAAATGGAACTAAACAGCGACGGTCTTTATTTGACTGCAAGCGACACCGACCTGACGATCAAGTCATTTATCAAAAGAGATAAGATCAAGAAAGTTTCCGAAGAAGGAAGCATTGTCATTCAAAGTAAATATATAAATGAGATAATAAGAAAACTGCCAGATGATACAGTAGATATTGAAGTAGTAGACGGATTGAAGGTAATTATCACAGCAAAAACTGCTCACTTCAGTTTGAACTGTTTAAAAGTCGAAGATTATCCACAAATAAAATTGGATTATCAGAAAGACCCTATAGTCATCGCAGGAGGATTATTCAAAACTATTATCAAACAAACTGTCTTTGCTATTAGTAATCAAGAATCTCGTCCTATGTTGACAGGACTAAATTTCAAGTTACAAGGAAACATAATGGAAGTAACTGCAACCGATTCTTATCGCTTGGCAAAGAAAACTATAACACTTCAAGAATTCATCAAAGATGAAATCAATATTACGATTCCCGGAAGTAACATCAACGAATTAGATAAAATAATAAACGACGACGAACCTGTTGAAATGCATATATTTACTAACAAGATATTATTCATTTATAAAAACATCACTTTCCAGTCTAATTTACTTTCAGGAACATATCCTAACACAAACAACTTGATCCCCGATAACTTCGAAACGATTTTCAATACGAATTATATGGATTTCTACAGCGCGGTCGATCGTGCATCATTACTAACTCAAGGAAAAGAACAAAATATAGTTAAAATGGAAACCCAAGAGGATAAATTGATGATCACATCTTTCTCTTCAGAAATTGGAAGAACTGAAGAAACTATAACGATCGAGAAAAATGAAGGCGCTAATGTAGCTATTTCTTTCAGTGCTAAATATATGATGGATGCACTGAAAACTATAGATGATACTGAATTAGTCGTCTTCTTGAATAGTGAAATTAAACCGATTGTAATCAAATCATCAAAAGATGAGACACTCGTTCAATTAATATTACCTATAAAAACATATTAGATGGCAAAACTCCATCTTTTTTTTTCGAAAAATTTTTGATTATTTAACTTTTGACATATTCGATTGTCGAAAAAAAGTCATTTTTCAACAATTTTTTCCAATTTTTTACATCTTTCGACAAAATTCGACAAATTTCGACATCGAAATAGTGTATAAGGGTATGGCAAGGAGGTGATATATATGAACGATAAGTACACTATAAATGCAGATACTTTGGCAATTATACCGATCAGTAAAAAGAAAACTAGAGTATACGAAAATGATACAGTATTGACCATCAATAGAAATGCTAATAAAATAATCGCCGATAACTGTGAATATTTTGGAAGTTCTTACGCAGGAAGAAAAAAAGGAACTTTGGAATTGATTGGAGTGACTCACAAAGCACCTATAATAATCGAAGATTCTAACAGTTTAATCTTTTTTCCTACATCTAGCCCTCGTCTCAACGACTGTGGTTGGATTTCGCTTAACAATTTGGACTCTTATAAAGGTTATGCTGATGATAGTATTTTGAGTTTTCAAAACAATCTAAAATTGCAAGTAAATGTATCAAATCGCATCATAGACAATCAAGTTTTGAGAGCGACAAGATTGGAAGCAATAATTCGCAAAAGAAAAAACATAAAAAAAACTCCAAATAAGTAAAAAATCATTACAAAGAGCCTCAATTTATGGTATAATTATTACTAGGTACAGGAGTACGTCCATACCTAGTAAATTTATTATTCGGAGCATTAAGGTGGCAATTATGAAAATCATCAATTTGAAACTTTACAATTTTAGAAATTACGAAACCTTATCTTTGGACTTTTCAAAAAAACAAAATATCATCATCGGGGAAAACGGTTCGGGCAAGACAAATATCGTCGAGGCTATATATGTATTGGCGATAACAAAATCGTTTAGAGGATCTCTCGACAAAGTACTCATCAAAAACGGAAAAAAAGAAATGAGTATCGAAGGGACAGTCAAGGATAAGATATCGCATAAATTTAAAATTGCACTTTCTGAAAATGGAAAAATAGTCAAAATAGATGACAATAAAATTGCCAAGTTGAGCAAGTATATTTCGAAAATAAATGTAGTACTGTTTACTCCAGAGGATACGAACGTCATCAAAGATTCTCCTACATCTAGAAGAAATATGGTGAACATCGAAATAACTCAATTAGAAAATGGATACCTACATTTACTGAACGAATATAATCGAGTTTTAAAACAACGAAACGCATTTTTAAAACTGATGTATGTCAACAAATTAGCTAGTCCCGATTATCTTTGGATTTTGACTGAACAAATGATAGAACTCGGTTTGAAGATATCGGAATATAGACAAAAATTTATAGATGATATTAACAAATATTACGATGACATAAATTTTAGTATAACAAAAAAACGCGGATTGAAAGTTGCTTATGTCAGCACATATAAAAATAAGAGCGCTGAAGAATTGATGACGAGGTACAAAGCATATCTCGATAAGGATATTGTGATCGGTAAAACGAACATCGGTATACATCATGATGACTTCGTTTTCTCTCTTTCTGGACACGCACTTAAAGATTACGGTTCGGAAGGTGAGCAAAAGAACGCCATAATATGCTTTAAATTGGCTGAAATTGAACTTTTTATCAAAGATAAGGGTATTTACCCTATCTTGATATTAGATGACTTATTCAGCGAATTAGACGCCAAAAAGATAAACAACATCTTAAAAAAACTGAATAAAAATTTACAGATATTTATAACGACGACAGATTTGAAGAATATTAACACCAAAATACTCAATAACTGTACGGTGTTCAATATCAAGAAGGAGAAAGTGGTGAAAAAAGAATATGAATAACGAAAAACAAGAATATTCAGATAATGATATTCAGGTATTAGAAGGCCTAGAGGCCGTTCGTAAACGACCTGGTATGTACATCGGATCTACGAGCGAACGAGGCTTACATCATCTAGTATGGGAAATCGTCGATAACTCGGTAGATGAAGCTTTGGCTGGATACTGTGATGACATCGAAGTAATCATCGAAAAAGACAATAGTATCACCGTAAAAGACGACGGTCGTGGAATGCCAACGGGAATGAATGCAAAGACAGGATTATCGACTATCGAAACGATTTTTACTGTATTGCACGCCGGAGGAAAATTTGGCGGCGGAGGATATAAAGTATCAGGAGGACTTCATGGAGTCGGTGCAAGTGTCGTCAATGCTTTATCCGATTGGTTAGAGGTATACGTTTACCAACATGGAAAAGTTCATTATCAAAAATTCGAACATGGAGGAAAACCGACTGAACCGATGAAAATCATCGACGATTGTGACGAAAATAGAACCGGTACGACAGTCAAATTTAAACCGGATTCGACAATTTTTACTGAAACAACAGAATATAAATACGATATTTTAAAAGAAAGACTTCAAGAAATAGCATTCTTGAATAAAGGCTTGAAAATAATTTTGTCGGATACTCGAGGAAATGAAGTTCGCAAAGATGAATTTCTCTACAATGGAGGAATCATAGAATACGTAAAATTGTTGAATCAAAGTAAAACAGCTATACATGAAGATATTTGCTATTTTGAAGGAGAAGAAGATAACATTTCAATCGAAATAGCCATGCAGTACAACAGTTCTTATAGTCCTTCGATATATTCGTATACGAACAATATTAAAACACACGAAGGTGGAACTCATGAAGATGGAGTTAAACGAGCTCTGACTAGAATAATCAACAATTATGCAAAAAATAGCAAAGCAATTAAAGATGGAGATGATCCATTGAGTGGTGAAGATGTTCGTGAAGGATTGACAATGATCGTATCGTGTAAACATCCGGATCCACAGTTCGAAGGTCAAACTAAGACTAAATTGGGTAATGCCGAAGTTCGAAAAATTGCAGATGATGTTTTCAGCAAAGGGTTTGAACGTTTCTTGATGGAAAATCCTACTGATGCCAAAGAGATCATCGATAAATGTTTGACGGCAGCACGTGCAAGGATCGCTGCAAAAAAAGCTCGTGAAATTGCTCACCGTAAAGGAGATTTAGACGTCGTTCCTTTCGGAGGAAAGTTACAAGATTGTAAAGAAAAAGATCCGAGCATTTGTGAAATATTTCTAGTAGAGGGAGATTCCGCAGGAGGATCAGCTCTCAAATGTAGAAATAGTATGACTCAAGCTATTTTGCCTCTAAAAGGTAAAATCTTGAACGTAGAGAAAGCGCGTTTAGATAAGGCTTTATCTAATGATGAAATAAGAACGATAATAACAGCTTTTGGAACCGGAATCGGTGAAGAGTTCGATTTGAACAAATTGCGTTATGATAAAATAATCATCATGACAGATGCCGATGTCGATGGGGATCACATCAGAGTTTTATTATTGACCCTATTCTACCGCTTCTTTAGACCTATCGTCGAAGCAGGACATGTGTATGCTGCACAACCTCCGCTTTATTGTATAAAACACGGAAAGACGATCAAATATGTACTCGACGATGCTGAACAGGACGCATACTTGGCGAGTTTACCTGAAAATGTCAAACCTGAAATAACTAGAATGAAAGGTTTGGGTGAAATGGATCCTGACGAACTAGATGAAACGACGATGAATATCGAAACTCGTACTTTGAAGAGAATAACTGTCTCAGACGCTATGAGTGCCGATAATGCATTTAGTAGAATAATGGGCGAAGAAGTCGAACCAAGACGCAAATTCATAGAAGAAAGAGCACCATATGCTCAAAACTTAGATATATAGGAGGTTAACGATGGAAGAAGAAAATAAAGAAAATTTACAAGAAAATATTCAAACCAATGAAGACGAGCAACTCGTCATCGATCGCACCCCTACAAGAGATAAAATAGATCACAATGATATTGTCGATGAAATCGAGAATTCATTTATCAAATACTCTCTAAGTGTCATCACAGCGCGTGCGTTGCCAGACCTTCGAGATGGATTGAAACCAGTTCATAGAAGAATACTTTACTCTATGTATGATTCGGGATACACACCAGATAAGCCACATAAAAAATGTGCCCGTATTGTCGGTGACGTCATCGGTAAATACCACCCTCATGGCGATTCATCGATTTACGACGCCATGGTTCGTATGGCTCAAGATTTCAGTCTACGTTATATGTTAGTAGACGGTCACGGAAACTTCGGTAATATAAATGGAGATAGTCCCGCAGCTTATCGTTATACGGAATCTAGAATGGCAAAGATATCTCTCGAAATGCTTCGTGATATAAACAAAAATACTGTCGATTTCGAGGATAATTTCGACGGTCTAGAGCAAGAACCTAAAGTTCTACCATCTAGATTTCCAAATATCTTAGTTAATGGTACGACAGGTATTGCAGTCGGTATGGCAACCAACATTCCACCACACAACTTAGGAGAAGTAATAGACGGATGTATTGCTTATATCGACAACCCTGAAATAGATACGATGGGATTGATGGAATATATTAAAGGACCAGATTTTCCTACAGGAGCGATAATTCTTGGAAACAGTGGAATACGTAAAGCATACGAAACAGGACGAGGAAGTATAACGATCCGAAGTAATGCTATTATCGAAGAAAAACACGGTAAAACGTACATCGTTATAGATGAAGTACCTTATGGACTCAATACGAACTCTCTTAAAGAAAAAGTTGCAAATTTAGTACATAATAAAGTCCTAGATGGAATATCGGATTATCATACAGACTTAAAAAATGGATTGAAAATAACTATCACGCTCAAAAGAGATGCAAATCCTCAAGTCGTATTGAATAATTTGTATAAACATACTGAATTTCAAACTACATACGGTATCCTGTTCATAATGTTGGATATGGGTGTACCAAAAACCTTGGGATTAAAAGAAATAATTAGCAAATATATCGATCACCAACGAGAAGTTATCATCAGAAGAACGCGATTTGAACTAGAAAAAGCAGAAAAACGTGTTCACATATTGGAAGGTTATAAGATCGCCCTAGACAATATCGATGAAGTGATCAAAATAATTAAAGAAGCTGAAAGCGATTCAAATGCAAAAGAAAAATTGATAAAGCGATTTGGATTTACTGAAATTCAAGCGGATAGCATCTTGGAATTGAAGTTACGTCGTTTGACAGGATTAGAAAGAGCAAAAATCGAAGAAGAATTGAAAAACTTACTAGCTCTTATCGAAGAATTGAAGAGCATTCTAGCTTCAGAACAAAAAGTTAATGACATAATTAAAAAAGAATTAACTGAAATAAAAGATAAATACGCAGATGAAAGACGTACTAAGATAGATATGACTGCAATCGATTTTATTGAGGATGAATCATTGATACCTGAAGAAAATAGTATGATTACTCTAACAGAAAAGGGATACATCAAGAGACTTGCAGCAGACACTTATAAGACACAAAATCGTGGTGGTGTTGGCGTAAAGGGTATAAGTACAAATGAGGAAGATAATGTAAAATTGATGGTCAATGTATCTACACATGACTATATACTTTTCTTTACAAATAAAGGTAAAGTATACCGTATCAAGGGATACGAAATACCAGAGTTCAATAGACAATCGAAAGGCTTGCCGATTATCAATCTTTTACATATAGAAAAAGACGAAGCAATAAGCTCTATAATAAAAATTGGTAAAGATGAACCAGAACTAAAATACCTGTTATTTGCGACTAAAAAAGGCGTAGTCAAACGTACGGCCATCGAAGACTTTGAAAATATCAGACAAACCGGTAAGATGAGTATTACTTTAAAAGATGATGATGAACTAATAGCAGTTAAAAAAACAACTGGCGAAAACAAAGTTTTACTAGGAAGCACGAACGGACGTATGGTTTTGTTTGATGAATCTGAAATTAGAGTTATGGGTAGAACGGCATCAGGAGTACGAGGAATCAATATGCCTGATGGAGAATGTATATGCGCTGACGTTTGTGATATGGACACTAATTTATTGATCGTCACCAAAAAGGGTTACGGAAAACGTACATTTGTACAGGAGTTTAGAGAAACACGTCGTGGAAGTAAAGGAGTAAAAGCTCTAAATATAACTGAAAAAAATGGTGGTATAGCTTCATTCAACATTATCGACGACGAAAAAGATATTGTTATAATTACGGATTCCGGAATGGTAATCAGATTAGATTCTACGACAATATCTCAACTTGGACGCAACGCCCAAGGTGTAAGACTGATTAATCTGAAAGATAATCAAATTGTCTCTTCAATTTCTATTGTGGAAAAAATAATGGAGGAAACAGGAAACAAAGAAAATTTAACTGTGGACAACTCAATAACTGATAATATTGAAATTGCTGTGGAAAACTCTGAAAAAGAAATTCAAGAAAGTGCTGTGGAAAACGAACAAGAATAAAAAAAAATAGGTATGAAAAACTCCCTATTCTTTTTTTATATTATTTCCCGGGAAATAATGGTTGAATCTACCTGCGGAAATTTACAATCTTTTGTATATACGAAAGATTGTAAATTTAGTACTTGTAAAGAAAATTGGAATGTTACATGTGAAACATTCCAATTTTAAATTATCATTTAAATATCACCTAATATAAGATACTTCCAGGAAATATTATAATAAGAAAATAAAGTAAAAAGTATATATGATCTTTAAAGTTTAAATAACTATAAATACAGATTTAATATTTATATGCATTTATGTTCCACGTGAAACATCACAAGTGGAACAAAAAATGATATTTTTAATATTGTAATTATTTCCCGGGAAATAAAAATATAGGTATTTTTCCACAGCACATGTTCCACGTGGAACATTAGATTTTGACATAGTAAAGTTTAGATATAATTAGTCTAAGTAATATTTTATTTAAAATCAAATTCTCAGTTGTATTAAAAATAATTATAAATTTATTTTAATACTATTAAGAGTTAAATTGGTTGTACTCTTCTTACTACTTTTCCACAACTAGATGTTCCACGTGGAACATGATAGTATTAAGTCAACGCTTTGTTTTTTATTAGCTCATTTCTAGAAAATGCAGCACAAAACCGAATTACTAAGCATCTAGTTAACATTGGTTAAATTAATATAAAATCTTAATGATCATATTGATAGTTGAAAATGTTTTTTATAATATTCTTTCCACAACAAAATGTTCCACGTGGAACATTGTATAATACTTGGTAATAAAATTTATAAAACACTTGAATATACGTACATTTGTATGCAACTATTTCCCGGGAAATAATCCTACTTGAATTTTATAATTTAATATGATAAAATTTAAAGGCACAACGAACTATTGTCGAACCTGGTCAGGATTGGAAAATAGCAGCCATAAGATGAGAATTCGTGTGTGCTTTTATTTTGGAGGAATTATGGAAAAATATATTTTGGATCGACTCTTCGAATTGGCAAATAAATCATTAGAGGAAAATGAGTTTCCAGTAAGTGCAATTGTTTATGACCAAACAGGAATATTAGGTGAAGGTTATAATATAAGGAATTCTACCAATAAAACTACCGATCATGCAGAAATAATAGCAATAGAAAATGCTAATAAAAATGTAAAAAATTGGAATTTAGAGAACAAATGTATGGTAGTAACTTTAGAGCCTTGTGAAATGTGCAAAAGTGTCATTAAAGAAGCACGTCTATCCGAAGTTTACTTTCTCATACCGAGATATAAGTACAAAAAACAATATAAAAATACTACAATAAAACATCTTCCCTTACAGGATGAAAGATTAACATCATATAATCAAAATATAACGACCTTTTTTTCAAATAAACGGTAGATTATATATCATCATTTTGTTATAATTATATTGGAGATGATTTCACATGGCATATAAAGTACTCTATAGAAAATATCGACCTAATACATTCGAAAAAATAGTGGGTCAAAAAACCATTGTCGAAAATCTTAAAAAAAGTGTCGAAGAAGGATCCTTTTCACACGCTTACATCTTTACAGGTCCCAGAGGTACCGGAAAGACTACTACAGCTAAAGTTTTAGCAAAATCCCTAATCTGTAGTGACCCTCACGCAGGTGAATCTTGTGATAAATGTGAAAATTGTAAAAACTTTGCGACTATTCCAGACATAATCGAGATCGATGCGGCATCCAATAATGGCATTAATGAAATTAGAGAATTGAGAAACAATATCACACTGGCTCCTTCTCAAGCAAAATACAAAATTTATATAATCGATGAGGTGCACATGTTGTCAGACGGTGCCTTCAACGCATTATTAAAAACTTTAGAAGAACCACCGGCACATGCCATATTCATTTTAGCTACAACAGAAATATACAAAGTACCCATTACTATTTTATCTCGTTGTCAAAGATACGATTTTAAAAAGATAGATCAGAATGACATGATTGCACATTTAAAAGACATCTGTAATGATGAAAACATTTCATACGAGGATGGAGTACTAGAAGAAATATTTGAGCTCAGTGAAGGTTGCCTACGAGACGCATTAAGTATTCTAGATCAGTCTTCTAAATCGGAAAGTAAGATAACATTAGAAGGACTTTTAAAAAACTACAACATGATATCTAATAATGCAGTTAAAGAGCTTCTCACATTAGTAAAAACTGGTCAAATCGATGATTTGATAAAAAAAATAGAAAGCTACGAGGCAACAGGAATAAATGCTCAAAAAATGCTCAAACGAATGATCAGTTATTTAGAAAAAATGGCCATTGAAATAAAAACAGGGAAAACTAAAGAGTTTTCTTATAGCGCGATATCTCTTTTGATAAAAGATTTAAATAAATGCTACATAGATGCTAGAATTAATGAAAACGTTTTTACAATGATAAAATTGTGTTTTTTGGAAGCAGTCGAATCGCCATTAAAAAGAAAAAACGAACTAAAAGAAGAAAAAACGAGTAAAGATGTTAAAAAAGAAGTTATCGAAAAACCACTAGAAGAAAAAGTAAACAAAAAAGAAAAAGAGCAGGATGTCGAACATCAAACTTTAAATCCAATTGATATAAGAATAAATAACTGCTTTGTAGAGGCAAGCAAGGATCATCTATCCAAAATTACAAATAAATGGAATATATTGACTTCAAAAACGATGCCTGGACTCGAACCAAAAGAATACAAACCAGTCGCAGCATCATCAACCTATGCAATATTTACTTCAGAAGAAAATTCGTTGGCTAATTTATTTAACATAAAACAAGAAGAAATCGAAAAATCTCTGAAAAAGGAACAAATCGATATAAAAGTTGTCGCAATAACTAATGACGAATGGCAAAAAGAAAAAGAAAAATACAAAAATAATTTAATACAAAAGAAAAAATACGAATACATAGAGGAACCACTTCCAAAAGAAGAAAATTCAAAAATAAAGAAAGAAGCTGAAGACCTCTTTAATGAAAAATTGGTCGAGGTTTCATAGGAGGAGAAGAAAATGAACATACAAAATATTATGGCTCAAGCCCAAAAAATGCAAAAAGAAATAACAAAGAAACAGGAAGAAATTTATGCTATGACCTTCGTCGGAAAATCAGAATGGGTCGATGTATCCATGAATGGTAAAAAAATGGTCATGAAAATCGAAATCAAGTATGATGGAGATATCAATGGAGAAAAAGAAATGCTCGCTGACATGATAACCATCGCAATAAATGACGCTCACAAGCAAATTGATAAAGAAATCGAGCAAAAATTGGGAGTCTATAGTAAACAGCTTGGTGGTTTGATGTGATGAACATCTATCCGGAATTACTAGAAACACTGATAGAATACTTCAAAAAATTGCCGGGTATAGGTGAACGAACTGCTGAAAGATATGCACTCGCTTTGATCAATTTGAACAAAGAAGACCTAAAAGATTTTGCTTCAGCTATCGACAAGATAGATACGACCTTTAAGAAGTGCGAGGAATGCGGACATCTCACTGAAAAAAAGATATGTCAAATATGTGAAGACACCAATAGAGATCACAACCTAATTTGTGTAGTCGAAGACTATAAAAGCATCTTTGTATTCGAAAAGACAAAAAAATTCGGTGGCATTTATCATGTTTTAGGGGGGCTCATTTCCCCGATAGATGGAATCAATCCCGATGATTTGAATATTTCAAAACTTATACAAAGATGTAAGGCTCTAGATAACGTAGAAGTAATAATTGCACTGAGACCAACTATCGAGGGAGATACCACGACGTTGTATCTAAAAAAAGTTTTAGCTAACCAAAATATAAAAGTAACTAGACTTTCTTATGGCATTCCGATGGGAGCTGAGATCGATTATCTAGACATACTAACACTTGAAAGAGCGTTGTTCGACCGAAAAGAAGTAGAATAAATATAGCTAAAAATTCATATTATTAATTGATAGATATGAAAATAATTTTAAAAATAATAAAAAGAACAATATTCGCCTTAGCCGTATTATATGGATTCAACATTATCATGGAAAGCTTAAAATTGTTCATCCCGTTGAACATATATACCATTTCATCAGTAGCAATATTGGGTTTCCCAGGTCTATTCATATTAGTAGGGCTTTTGTTGATTTGAGAGGATCTTATGGAAGTAGAAACTGTCATACAAAAATTAAAAAAAGAATTCGATGAGAATATAAATTCCCATATTTTTTTAGTTGAAACAAATGACATAGAAAAAAGTATATCGGATATAAAAAATCTTTTGAAAGAAATACTGTCTCATGGAGACGAAATTATAAAAAACCAAATAGTGAATGAAACATATTTAGAACTCATAATTTTGAGAAGCGAAGGGAAAACTATCAAAACAGATCGGGTATTTGAACTTCAAAGTAGAATCAAGACCAAACCTGTGTTATCCAATTTCATCGCATATATAATCGCTCCAGCAGAAGATTTAAACGACAGTGCTTCCAATAAATTATTGAAGACTATCGAGGAACCAAACCCTAATATAATCGGCTTTCTAGTGACTAAAAATGCCGATTTACTTCTTCCAACTATCAAGTCCCGCTGTGAAAATATAACACTTTTATATGATCAATCTGAAAATTGCATAGAATTAAATGCTGAAACTGAAGAGACGATTAAAAGTATAATAAGAGCTATAGAAGAAAAAGACCATTTAGCACTGCACAAAGCAAAAACTTCCAATAAAAATCTTAAAGAAAATGCACATGTCGTTGAAAATTTGATAAAAGACTATTATAATATGGCCTGCAATCTCAAGACGAAAGAAAAATTAGATCAAAATCTAGTTGACTTTATAAAAAAGAACAACGATTATAAAACTTTAATTAGAAAAACAAAATACATAAATGGATTGTTGAACAAATTGTCAAAAAATATGAACATAGACTTGATGTTAGAAAAAATGTTTTTTGATATGAAAGAAGTGAAAAAAAATGACGATAGTAGCAGGAGTTAAATTTAAAAATGGTGGAAAGACTTACAATTTTTCCTCAAATGAAGAATACAAAGTAGGAGATAAAGTTATAGTTGAAACGGAAAGAGGTACACAGCTTGGTCAAATCGAAACCATAACCGATGACACCGACATTTCCAATAAAAATTTAAAAGAAATTAAATCTCTGGCTACAAAGGCCGATTACAACAAATATTTAAAAAATATCAAAGATGCTAAAAAGGCATTTGAAGCTACAAAAGAACTTATAAGAAAAAAGAATATCAACATGAATTTAATAGATGCAAGTTATACCTTCGATAGAAAAGTCTTACTGTTCAACTTTATATCAGATGAAAGAGTCGATTTTAGAGAATTAGTCAAAGAACTAGCCAATAATTATCATACGAGAATCGAATTACATCAAATAGGAGTACGTGATAAAGCAAAGGAAATAGGAGGACTTGGACTATGTGGACGAACATTATGTTGTAGCAAACAATTCAAAAGTATAGGGTCAGTAAATATCAACATGGTAAAAAACCAAAATATTGCCTTAAATCCAACAAAGATAAATGGAGCATGCGGACGACTTCTTTGTTGTTTTACTTATGAAAATGATATATATGAACAAAATAGAAAAGAACTTCCAAAGATAGGAGAACGCATTCAATATGAAAATAAAGAAGTGGTTGTAACTGAAATCGATCCTTTGAATAAAACATACACTGTTAAACTTGGTGAAAATACTTTTGAAAAGGTGAATGTGGAGTGAGAGTTTTAAACGATCTTTTCGATTATGGACTAAAAATATATCAGGATAGTGAATACTTTAAATTCAGTATAGACTCAATCCTACTTGCAGAGTTTGTTAAACTGCATAAAAATGAAAGAATATTGGATATTTGCACAGGCAATGCTCCTATTCCTATGATTCTCTCGACCAAAGAAGAGAGCATTCATATCGACGGTGTCGAAATTCAAAAAGAAATTTTTGATTTAGCCCAAAAAAGCATAATAGAGAACGGACTAGAAAACAAAATACATCTTTTTAATATAGATGCCAAGAGTTTTTTAAATGCTGAAAAATACGATATAGTAACCTGTAATCCACCTTATTTCAAAATAACTGAAACATCCGAGAAAAATGTAAATATAATAAAAAGAATAGCTAGACATGAGATGTATATAACTTTAGAAGATTGTATAGACGTCGCAAAGAGAAATTTGAAAGAAACTGGAAGATTGTATATGGTTCACAGAGTCGATAGATTCTTAGACACAATACATCATTTGGAAAACAAGAAATTTGGCATAAGAAAAATAGTATTTGTTTATACGAAAGATTACAAAGCAGAGTTTTTTTTAATAGAGGCTTCTCGATATAAAAAGAGCGATCCAGTGGTTTATTCGATTTATGCAAACAATAAAAAATGTTATAAAAATATATTCGAGGAGGCTTGATTTATGAAGTTGATATGTGGCCTTGGTAATCCGGGCAAAACGTATGAAAAAACGAGACACAATGTAGGATTTATGATCGTTGATAACTACGTGAATGGAGAAAAATTTAGTAAAAAATTCAATGGCTTGTTTATAGAAAAAACAATAAATGGAGAAAAAGTGATTTTTTTAAAGCCTCAAAGCTATATGAATCTCTCTGGTGAAGTCGTGAGACCGTTCAAAGACTATTATAAAATAGATTCTAAAGACATACTCATCATTCGTGATGATTTGGATCTCGAATTGGGACATGTTCGCATAAAATATGATAGTTCATCAGGTGGAGATAACGGCATAAAATCCATAATAAATCATTTAGGAAACAAAGAGTTTTATCAATATAAAGTAGGCATATCGAATGATAAAAATCGCGATACCAAAGATTATGTACTAGGAAAATTTTCGAATGAAGAGATGATCATCCTCAATGAAATAATCGATAAGTCAAAAGATATTATAGAAGATTTTATTGTTGGAAAAATAACAAATACTAATGACTTCTTTTATGGAGAAAAAAGATGAAAATCATCACCGATAAATTTCGTTATAAAAAGGACCACAATGTATACGGTCTTACAAAAGAATTGATCACTCTTTATATATCTAACTATTTTGAAGAAAACGACGAAAACGTTTTGATTTTGACGAGTACACTTTATGAAGCGAATAATATATATAAAGCACTACAGGCATACACGAGCGATGTTCTGTTTTTTCCGATGGACGATTTTTTGGCATCAGTTGCGCTCGCTATTTCACCGGATTTGAAAATAAAAAGACTTGAAACATTGGAAAAATTGCTCAACGAAAAGAAAAAACATCTTGTCGTGACCTCATTGATGGGATATTTAAAATTTTTGCCTAATAAAGAAGAACAACATAGTCTCGTCATAGATACATTGTCACAAAATATTTCCCGGGAAATAATTTTAAACAAATTAGAAGACTTTGGATACAACCGTGAATCTCTAGTGACGACGACTGGTGAATATGCTGTACGAGGATATATAGTAGACGTATATCCGGTCGATCGAGAAAAGCCTGTTCGAATCGAGTTTTTTGGAGATGAAGTCGAATCGATAAAAGAGTTTGACGAAAATACTCAAAGAACTACAACTACGATTGAACGATTTGAAATTAAAAAATTTAATGAAACTATATCTACGGACGCCAATTCACTCTTGGACTATATGAATGATCGAACAGTCTTTATAATTGATGAACAAAGAGTATGCACATCATATAAAAATTTACAAGAAGAGATGCTTGAATACTGTACTAGCAAAGAAATTCCTGTTTCAACAAAATTCATGTTCGGCATGGAAGAGATAGCAATAAATAAGGTTTATAAGATCGAAACATTGAACACCATAGAAGATCCAAAATCACTAATTTATGTTTCTAAGGAAATGGAAAATTTTGGAGGTAATCTTGAAAATCTAGACACATTTGTTAAAAGGATGCTCGAAAAGAGTACCATTATCTTTGCTTTAGAAAATACAAAACAAATTAACGAAATAAAATCACTTTTTGATGATGCACTCATTACGAACGAAGAACACATTCATTTGAGAAAGATAAATATCATCGAAAAGAAAATGAACCACGGCTTTGCATTTGAAAATATCTTAGTTATCACACCTTATGATATAGACAAAAGCACTCGAACCGATGTCAAATACAAAAACACCATAAAAATAGGCCGTAAAGTTAAAACTTACACAGAACTTGCCAATGGAGATTATATAGTACATGAACAACATGGAATAGGTATTTACCGTGGTCTCAAAGCTATCAAAAATGGCGAATTCGTAAAAGATTATATCGAACTGGAATACGAAGGAAAAGACAAAGTATACCTTCCAATCGATAAAATTGATAGACTTTACAAATACTCTTCGAGTGTCGGAAAGGCACCGAAATTAAACAAACTAAACAGTACGGCATGGGCCAAGAAGAAAAACGAAACAAGAAAAAGAATCCGCGATATCTCGGGCGAACTTTTAGAACTTTATTCTTCAAGACAAAAAGTAATCGGGCCTGCATTCGCAGATTTTGACGAAGAAATAGCATTCGCTTTTGATTTTCCTTATGCTTTAACTGACGACCAGGAAAAGACGATAAAAGAAATAGACTACGATTTAAAATCGCCAGCTCCGATGGATAGACTACTATGCGGGGATGTGGGTTATGGAAAAACTGAAGTCGCTTTTAGAGCGATGTTCAAAACTGTCATAAACGGCTTTCAAGTATCTTATCTATGTCCAACAACAATTTTATCTAAACAACAATATACGAGTGCCTTGGAAAGATTCAAAAGATTCCCCATTCGTATAGAACTATTGAATAGGCACATTTCGACAGCCAAAGTAAATAAAATTTTAAAAGAGTTAGCAGAAGGTAAAATAGACATAGTCATTGGAACCCATAAATTGTTAAATGACAAAATCGAATATAAAAATTTGGGATTACTAGTGATCGATGAAGAACAAAGATTTGGAGTTTCTCATAAAGAAAAAATTAAAAAGATGAAAAATGACATTAACGTCTTGACCTTGTCGGCTACACCTATCCCGAGAACATTGAAAATGGCAATGAGTGGGTTACGAAGTCTATCAGTGCTAGATACGCCACCAGTGAATCGCTATCCAATTCAAACTTACGTTATTGAAGAAAATGATCTCATCATGAAGGATGCTATATACAAAGAGATGACTAGATCTGGGCAAGTGTTCCTACTTATCAATAGAATCGATGAATTATCTTCATACAAGACGAAAATTCAAAAACTTATCCCGGAAGCGAGAATCGTATGTGGACACGGACAAATGACCTCTGAAGAATTGAACGATATAATGGAAAGTTTCATTCGAGGAGAACACGACATACTGATATGTACTACTATCATAGAAACAGGCATCGATATTGCCAATGTCAATACTATAATAATTTTGGATGCCGATCACTTTGGTCTAAGCCAATTGTATCAAATTCGAGGCCGCGTCGGACGAAGTGATAAAATAGCGTATGCTTACTTGATGTATAAACCTGCGAGACTATTGACTGAAACGGCAACTAAACGACTAGAGTCTATTAAAGAGTTTACTGAATTGGGAAGTGGATATAAAATAGCAATGAGAGACTTGGCCATTCGAGGTGCAGGGGATTTGCTAGGTAGCGAGCAAGCAGGTTTCATAGAGGCAGTAGGACTCGATTTATATACAAAGATGGTAAACGAAGAGATGAATCGCTTAGAAGGCAACTTCGTCGAAGAAACAGAAGATTCTACCTCTACCTTCAACACGAATACACATATCGAAGATGAGTATGTCGAAGATGAAAGTATAAAAATTGAAATACACAAACTCATAAATACTATCAAAACTAAAACAGACTTATTGAAAGTAAAAAATGAACTGATCGATAGATTTGGACGAATTGACGAAAATATAGAAACGTATATGTATGAAAGATGTGTCGAAGAACTTTTAAAATCTCTCAAAATAAAAAATATTATACAAATTCAAAAGAAGATTACAGTAGTTCTTCCCGAAGAAATATCAAATCTTATCGATGGGGAAAAGTTGTTTTTACAAAGTTACAACATATGTCCAAAATTTGAGATCAGTTATAAAAGTAAAGAAATACGAATCACCTTGAACACGAATCTCATAAAAAAGAACTATATCTACTACATTTATGAACTTTTAGATACAATTAATCAACAAATAAAATGAGTATAAAAAAACCGAATTGATTTAAAATAATACTGGTGATAATTTTGGCACAAAATAGTAATATAAGAAGAATAGACGAATTAGGTAGAATTGTCATACCTAAAGATATAAGAAAAAAACTCCACATAAAGGACAGTGAACCACTAGAAATATTTATCGAAGGTGATGAAATCCACATCAAAAAGTACTCTTCATTGCCCGACATAGTCGAATATGTAAATTTTCTTTTCGATACAAGTTCTAGAATCACCGGTAACGAATATATTTTGACGACGAGAGAAAAAGTTCTTCTATCTACCGACCCAGACTACAAAGAAAAAGCATTACAAGAGGAATTGAAAAAAATGGTTCTCTCGTGTACAGAAATGAAAAATGAACAAATCGAATACTTACTAGAAGATTCGATATTGAAAGGCAATGCTAACATCGTACCTATAATAGTCGACAACGATCGTTCAGGTCTTTTGATCGAATATAACAAGGATCGTGCTCCAGGCAATATGGACACTGTCAAAATATATGCGAACCTGATAGAAAATCGATTAAACTGCTATTGATAAAAAAAAGATGATGTGTTATCATTGTCATATTGAACGGCGAAGAAAAGAGTAAATTTTGAGAAGTGCATAGAGAGCTATTGGACGGTGTAAAATAGTGACTAATCGACATTGAACATGGTTTTGGAGTTCAAACGTATACCTGCGTTAAAGGATAAAGAGCATGATAATCATGAATTAAGGTGGTACCGCGGGAGTGTTCTCGTCCTTAAATTCATGATTTTTTTATTTAGAAAGAAGGAACTTTTATGGAAAAAAAGTATTACATTACGACCCCAATTTATTATCCATCGGCTAATTTTCACATAGGGCATTGTTACAGTACGATAATCGCCGACTCACTTGCACGCTATAAAAGACTAGATGGATACGACACTTATTTTTTGACAGGGAGTGATGAACACGGACAAAAAATAGAGAAGAAAGCTGAAGAAGCAGGTGTTGCACCAAAAGAGTATGTCGATAAAATCGTCGAAAATGCCAAAGATTTATGGAATAGTCTTGGCATAACTTATGATCGTTTCATCAGAACGACCGATACTGACCATGTAGAAATAGTTGGAAACATTTTTAAAAAACTCTACGATCAGGATGATATATACAAAGGTACATACAAGGGATTATATTGTACACCGTGCGAATCTTTTTGGACTGAAACACAAGCCAAAGATGGCAAATGTCCCGACTGTGGACGCGAAGTTCATGAAGTAAGTGAAGAAGCCTATTTTTTAAAACTATCAAAATACCAAAAAAGATTAGAAGAATATATCGAAACACATCCGAGCTTCATTCAACCTGAATCTCGTAAAAACGAAATGTTGAATAATTTTATCAAACCTGGACTAGAAGACCTGTGTGTGTCTAGAACGAGTTTCAAATGGGGAATCCCAGTAACTTTCGATCCAGAACACGTCGTCTACGTTTGGCTCGATGCTCTATCTAACTATATTACGGCGTTAGGATATTCGACCGATAAAGATGAAAAATTCAAAAAGTTTTGGCCTGCCGACGTTCACATTGTTGGAAAAGAAATAGTTCGTTTTCATACGATCATATGGCCTATCATTTTGATGGCTCTCGATTTACCATTACCTGAAAAAGTATTTGGTCATGGGTGGCTCGTTATCGAAGGAAACAAGATATCGAAAAGTCTCGGAAATTACAAGGATCCACGAGATTATATCGATAAATATGGAGTAGACCCAGTAAGATACTTCGTGTTAAGAGAAATACCTTTCGGCAATGATGGAAACTTCTCAGAAGAAGCACTTATCAATAGAACGAATAGCGATCTAGCCAACATTTGGGGTAATCTCGTTAATAGAACAATAGGCATGGCCAATAAATATTTCGAAGGACAAATTGAAAACACTGAACAAGTCGAAGATGCTGATAAAGAATTACGAGAAAAATTATGTACTTTAAAAGCGAACATTGATGAAAAAATCGATCATTTGCAAGTTTCAAAAGCTTTAGAGGAAATCTTCGAAGTATTGAGATTATCCAATAAATACATAGATGACACTGCCCCTTGGATTTTGGCAAAAGATGAGACAAAAAAAACACGTTTACAAACGGTTCTCTACAATCTATTAGAAGCAATTCGTATTGCTGCCATACTTCTCAAAGCGTTTGTTCCAACAAGTGCTGAGGATGTTTTGAAACAGATCGGCAAAAACCAAGGTGATTTTCAAAATGCAACATACATCGAAAATGGAACATACTCAGTGACAAAAGAACCGCACCCTCTTTTTCAAAGAATAGAACTCCCTAATGAATAAAGATATCTTCGTAGATATCTTTTTAAATTATTTCCCGGGAAATAATCTCTTTACTTTTTATTGGTACATCATTATAATTGTCGATAGGTGATACAAATGTTTACGGATACACATTGTCATATCTTAAAAGAATACTATGAAAATATCGAGGAAATAATAGATCGAGCAAAAAAAAATGGCATCATGAAAATGATAGTGAACGGCATCGATAGAAAATCTAACGAAGAAGTCTTAGAACTACAAAAAAAATACGATTGCATATATGCCGCTATAGGTTTTCATCCAGAAAATATATCGGACTTTCAAGAAAACGACTTGCAACAAATTGAAAATAATATCTCTTCAATAGTAGCAATCGGAGAAATCGGTTTGGACTATCACTATGAGCCGTGCGATAAAGAAGCCCAACAAAATCTATTTGAATCACAATTACAACTTGCAGAAAAGTATCACAAACCGGTCATAATCCACTCACGTGATGCTACACAAGATACCATAAATATATTGAAACGTCATCCAAATGTGAAAGGATGCCTACATTGTTTCAGTGGAAGCCTCGAAACTGCCAAAATTTATGTTTCCATGGGTTTTAAATTGGGCTTTGGGGGAGTAATCACTTTCAAAAATGCCAAACTTAAGGAAATAATTAAAGCAGTACCATTGGACACCTTATTATTGGAAACTGACTCACCTTATCTTTCACCTGAACCAAAAAGAGGAACGAAAAATGAACCTGCCAACATACGACACATCGCCAATTTTATCGCAGACGAATTGAAACTAGATATAAGAGAACTATCCGAAGTCACTGAAGCAAATGTAAAAGCACTTTTTGACATTTGAGGCAAACTGTGATAAACTATTCATCATAAAGGAGCAGTAATGGATGAAAAAAATGAAGACATTATATAGAGCCATATGCGTCACTTTAGTAATCGGAATTATTTTGAGCTTTCAAAATAGTTGCATCACAAGTGTAACGAGAGCAACTAACGACAATTTAAATAAGAATGTCGATTTGAACGCCATGGCTAAAGTTATTCAAAACTTCAGAAATGATGATCTGAATACTGTACTCGATACTTATTATGGAACTTTGACAGGATACGTTGCCGATTGTCCATTATGCACAGGTTATTTGGGCTGCACAGGTCAAAACGTTTTAGATAGAACTACTACATACGACGATCCACAATACGGAACAGTCCGTATAGTAGCATCTTCAACTAGCCTACCTTGTGGATCGATAGTCAGATTCAAAAATTCAGTTTTATCTCCGACTGGTGAAATTACAGCAATCGTATTAGATCGCGGCGTTACAGGAACTAGTTTGGATCTATTAGTAGAATCTGTAGATACTGCGCTCACAAAAGTTGGAAGTAAAAAAATTAACTATGATATTTTGAGATTTGGATGGACTCGCGATCTTTCGTAAGTCCTTTATTTATTTGTACAATTATGGTATCATTGAGCAGGTGACCGAGAATGGCAAAGTTTAAATTTAAAAAGAAATACGGACAAAACTTTCTAAAAAATGAAACAATTATCGATAAAATTGTGTCATCAATAGATCCGCTTCCACAAGATATGATAATTGAAATTGGCCCAGGAAGTGGGGCACTAACTAGAAAACTGAAGAATTATGGCTGTCAGCTTATAGCTTTCGAAATAGATGAGGATACGAAACAGTATCTCTTGACTTTAGAAGACGATAAAACTAAAATAATATACGGTGACTTTTTAGAAAGTGATATCACAAAGTTATTTAAGAAATATGATTATGAAAGACTTTTCATTTTGGGTAATCTACCATATTACATTACCACACCCATAATAGAACATATTATAGACTCGAAGATAAACCATGAAAGTTTAACTATAATGGTTCAAAAAGAAGTAGCCGAACGATTCTTGGCAAAACCTCACCATAAAGAATATGGGTATATGACTGTCCTATTAGAGTACCATTACGACATCGAAAAAATAATAGATGTCGATAGAAACGAGTTTTATCCTGTACCAAAAGTAGACAGTACAGTCATAAAACTTCGAAAGAAAAATTCGGAACCTGTAGATTACGAGTTTTTCAAAACCATATTAAAAGAGTCATTTCAATTCAAAAGAAAAACCATATACAATAATTTAAAAAAATATGATAAATCGATATTAGAAAGAGTCCTAGAGAAACATGGAAATAAACTTAGCGATAGAGCTGAAGATCTACCTCTCGAGGCTTATATCGATCTATCGAAATCACTAAACGAACTGGGGAATTAAAATTATTATGAAAAACACAGCATACATAACAAAAGGTAAAACTACTTATATTAGTAAGCCAGATGTGATGATCGAAAGAAAATCACATCCAAAGATGAGAGAAATATTGACTACTGAAAACATGGTTCAAGAAATAAAACGGCTCTATCAAGAAAAAAATAAAAAATTAAAAAAAGTACAAAAAACATTTAAAACGAATCTAAAAAATACTATATTGTATCCTGCAGTCTTTATGAGCGGACCTGTTCTAGTAACCATGATTTATATGGTAGCGTTGATGTCTACAGGTAATAGTCTAACTCAAATAATCGATTATGCCTCGATAGAAGTTTTTTTGGCAATTTTTAAGTCAACTAGTAATTTATATACCATGATGGGACCACTGAGCATAATAACAGGAATTGGATACGGATTATCTACAATATTTTCAAAAAACACCTGCAAAAAACTCACTGTTACAACCGATTATTTAAATTACTTGCTAAAAGAAACAGAAGATCAATTGGCGACACTTAAAGATCAAGAAGATTTACCGTACGAACCAGTAGAGATGGATAAAATTCAATCATTAACAACAGATGATGAAGAATTCAGAGAATCCATGGAAGATAGATTAGAATTAATCGAAAGATTAGTCGCAATAAGAAACACTCTCGACGAAGCAAGACTTGAAAGAGATGGCTATTCCAAAGAAGAAATACAAGCAGCTAAAGATGCTCTTGCAAAAATACATACTTTCCAACCTGTCCAGAAGAACTGAAAAGTTCTTTTTATTTTAAGTAATAATTTTGATGTGAATATAAATTTTAACTAGCCAGTCAGCCATGCAACAGTCAGCCATGCAACAGAAAATTTATTGAATTAAGCAAATAAATAACGTATAATAAAATTGATCGAACGATAAGGAGTATACATGAGCAAGTTTAAAAAATTTACCCAATTAAAAAAGAATAGTAAAGAGGAAGTTGATGCTTTATACGAAATACTAGGTATCGACAAAAAAGATAAAAATATAGAAAAAATCAATCCCGATATTCCGCGAATTGCTGAATTGTTAGAATGGAATGCAGAGATTGAAGCATTAGAAGAAGGAAAAGCAAGTGGTCATACACTTCGAGTAGCATACTTATCTAAAAAAATGGCTGAGGAACTAGGACTAGACGATGACGAAGTAAAAAATATCTACCTAGGAGCATTATTTCATGACACAGGAAAACATTTAATATCTCCGAAAATTTTAAGTAAGCCAGGCCCATTGACCGACGAAGAATACGAAATTGTCAAAACACATGTTACTTTGGCAATAGATTTAGTTGAAGATGTCGTTCCAGTAGAATCACTTGCTATCATAAGGGGCCATCATGAAAGAATGGATGGAAGTGGATATCCTGATGGAATAGTCCCCACAAATATAGGAATTAAAATTCTCGGACTTGTCGATTCTTATGATGCAATGACATCCAACCGAGTGTACAATATACCAAAAAGTAAAGATGTTACATTTCAAGAATTAGAATGGTGCACTGTACCTCGTGAAAAAGGCGGAATGGGATATTTATATGATCCAAAACTAGTCGAAATATTAAAAAAAATTGTAGAAGAATAATTTGATTTACTGTTTTTATTGAAGATTTAAAACGTGGATAAAACATAATAAACT
Source organism: uncultured bacterium (assembly GCA_948433885.1). Lineage (GTDB taxonomy): Bacteria > Bacillota_I > Bacilli_A > RF39 > UBA660 > RUG11867. The sequence goes on from CAOJEC010000002.1 coordinate 67,859, forward strand.
GTAACCTGCGTTTTTTTATGTCCAAATATAATAAAATTTAAACAGCTTTTTTACTGAACTATTATTTTCGAAATTGCTATGTATTTTCGACAAAACACTATTTTTTGTCTCCTATACAGGCAAAAGTGTACACAGTATAGTAAATCTTACGTAAATTAAAACGTAAATTGTTGCGACAACTTATGCTTTGCGGTATATTAATAGTGGCCTAACAAAAGAGACCACAATGATCGATTAGATATTGCAATATTTTAAAAATATGGTATAATATCCAACCGAAAAAGGGGAAGTATTAAAATGTTTAAGATAAATAAATATAAAAGAAAAAAAATATTAAAAGCTTTGGGCATAGCAATTTGCTCATTGAGTGTTACAGTAGGACTATGTTTTTCATATAAATATGCTCTAGTCGAAAACGAAACTGTGGACGTCGAGACAATACCATACTATAGTACAAAAATTAATGCAAACGTTAAAGATTTCAAGCAACAGTATCTCAGCGACTTAGTGCCGGTAGAAAAACATATTGGTTATAGAGACCTTGTCAATGATGCAGATGTTAGTGGAAATCCTATTACTTTAAAGGTAGAAAACAATTGGTTCACCTTCAAAAAAGGTATATTTGCACATGCAAAGTCTACTGTAATTTATGATATATCTGAATATGATGAGTATAATTATTTTGTCGCATTCATAGGTATAAATAAAACATCGAACAAAGGTAATGGTGTAACATACCATTTCTATACTTCGAACGATAGAAAAACTTGGTCAGAAGTTGGCGAAGGAATTGCTAAAAAACCACAAGAAAATGCAACATTTGTGGAAGTGCCATTGAACGGTGCTAAATACTTAAAGTTAGAAATTCACGACAATGGATCTAATGGTAATGACCACTCAGTTTTTGCGGATGCTAAATTGGTAAACGAAGTAAATGGAAACTTTGTTTTAGAGACAGTTGAAGAACTTGATGAAGAAATAAAATCTAAATATAATGGACAAACTGAAGTTGAAGAAGAATTGGCGCATATCGTTTTAAAAAGAGAATTAGTAAAAAAAGTTGGACAATACACAATAAATTCTTTTTACAACGAAAACGAAGATAATGCCAACGTACTAGATTGGCTATTTAACGACAAAACAGCAATGAGATATTACGTTTTAGGTGGATCACCTGAAGGAAATAGCTATTATAATTCTTTAACTCAATTATCTAGATTATATAAAGAATACAAAAACGATTTCACAATACAGGAAACAACTAGGTACGATACTGTATTGGGTGACCTTTACATGAGAATGGCTATTGCGTTATCACTGACTCATGCACAAACAGTAGGTTTATGGATGCAAGCTGGCGTAAAAGAAAACCAATCAGATGCAGTTGTAAGATATCAAATATATAAAGATTTACATAAAAACGATAAATTTAAAGTAACTGATACCATAGATATTACAAAATGGTTTGAAAAATACAATGTCGAAAATATGAGATTTGTAATGAATAACCTGATCGATGATGAATCAATTTTATGGTTAAATGAATATGTCCAAAGTAAAATTGATGCTAATCCAAAAAATGCTTGGAACTTATTGACACCTCACCCATATATGGCTTATGTTTGGCCTAACTATAGCAATCACGTATATTATGATGATGAAAATTATGACTATTTTAACGATTTATTTTCAGTCAATGGAAAAAAATTATATGATTACAATATAACTCGTGGAACTAATGAGAAAAAAATATACAAAGTTTGGATGAACTTCAGAAATAAATTTGGAACTGGAGCAGTGTGTGGTGGTATCTCCAAAACCGGGTCTAATATTCGTGCAACTCATGGAATTGCCGCAACAGTTATAGGGCAACCAGGACATGCTGCCATTTTATACTATACAGAAGATAGTCAAGGTAGAGGTTACTGGAACATCGATAACGATGTAAGTGGATGGACTTTATCAGAAAAAGGAGAAAGAATGCTTCTCGGATGGGGTAATGCAAGTTATTCTAGAGGATACTCAGTTGTTTATATGGCATTAGCTCAAGAAGCTTTGAATGATTATGAGAATTTTGAAAAAGCAGAAGAATTGAAAATGCTTGCAAGATCTTATGATAACGATCCCGTCAAACAAGAAGCACTACTCAGAAAAGCATTAGAATATCAATCTATCAATATAGATGTATGGTACGATTTAATTCAACTTTACAACAACAGTAATAAATCAGAAAATGAATATTACGAATTAGCTGAAGAAATAGCAGATAATTTAAAATATTTTCCACTACCAATGTACCATTTGACTAACTTGATTAAACCAAAACTGACTAGCATAGAAAACACATATAAATTCACGCTTTTACAAACTAGAACACTAAATATTGCTAAAGCAACACCTAACAACACAACTGATAGTTACACTGTCTATCAACCAAGTTTGACTAGATTAGAAGCAAACTATTTACTCGGTCATATCGATAGTTCAATCGCAACATTCTCATTCGATGGCTTCGATGCAGGAAAAATCGTCCTATCCAGTAGATTCGATGGAAATGGTGTTCGTTGGGATTACAGTCTCGATGGAAAAAACACTTGGAATGAAGTTGCATTTACAGGAGAAGAAGAACATAAACTCCAACTAACTCCTGAAGAAATAGCTAGTATTACTGCCGAAAATGATATTTATGTTCATATAGTCGGAGTCAATTATGATGAAGAGAACCTATATAAAATAGATATTACAAAAGGAACATTGATTAATGAAATGTTCGCTAATGATTTAGAAAATAGAATTGTAGGAGTCAACTTGAATACAGAATGGCGCTACGACGAAAGTGAAGCATGGACTTCATATAAAGTTAGCTCACCTGATTTGACAGGAAACAAAACTATCCAAGTAAGACAAGCAGCAACTGGTACAGCCTTACCAAGTGATCCTTCAGAGATATATACATTCACTGAAGACAATCAACCGGATACTAGAAAATACATTTCCGTATCACACTTGACTATACATGGAGTATCAACTGAAGCAGTTAACAATGGTGGTGCAGCAATAAAAGCTATAGACGGAAACTATAATACGAGATGGCATTCTGCTTGGAATGGAACTGATACAGAACGCTACATTATAATCAAACTTGATAAACCTGTTAATCTTTCAGCAGTAGAATTTGTTCCTGCTGGTGGAGGTAACGGAAAAATCTACGATGGAACAGTATATGGAAGTTTAGACGGTGAAAACTGGGAAGAATTATCAAATCTTAAAAACTTGACTTATACTAACCAAGCAAATACAGTCAAAGATGCTATCGCTAATACAAAAAGTTTCGAAATAGAAGATGTTAGAGAGGTTCAATACGTCAAAATTGTAGCAGATCGTTCTAATGCAAACTGGTTTGCAGCTAGAGCATTCAATCTATATCAAGATATATCTAAAAATCCTCATCCAACTGCTGGTGTAGCTTATAGTACCACTGAGACAACGAATGGAAAAGTAATCGCAAGATTAGTAAATCCAAGCACAAAAATAACAATTACTAACAACAATGGTTCTGATACATATATCTTCGAAGAAAATGGAACATTTACATTCGAGTTTGAAGATGAATATGGAATTACAGGATCTGCAGTAGCAAAAGTAGACTGGATTGACAAAAGCATCCCGGATGCAAACATCGAATATGAATTAGATAGTAATCATAAAATAAGCATATCTTTAGATGATATCACGGAAGACGTTTATTTATTGGATAAGAACAATAAACCAATCAACTACGTAGAGGTTCAAAATAAAAAAGTTACTAGTATCTCTTATCTAGATGATTCAGGAAATATTTTTAAAACTGTCTATATCGATGAAAGTGGTAATATAACCAAAATTGCTTATGTCAATACGAGTGGCAATGTTGCTTCAGTAAATACTTATGTAACTACGATGACAAACGGAGTAGTATCAAAAGAAGAATATTTAGATTCTCATGGAACAGCAGTAACAATAACTGATGCTGAAAAAGATATACTAAGAGGACTTCAAAAACCTATAACAGATCCATTGGAATACACCTTTGAACAAAGTGGGGATTACGAATTTAAGATGCTCGACAAAGCAAACAATATTGCTTATAAAAGTATCAAAGTCGATTATGAAAATGACGATACGATAATTGTCAGCGACATAAAATACGATGTAACTCATCTGACAAACAAAAGTGTTGTGGCGACAATTAAAGCATACGTATTTAATTCAAATAATCAAAAGGAAGATGCGATAATCGTTGGCAGCAATGAAACGCACGTATTCGATAACAATGGAAAATTTGCATTCGAATATAAAGCCAAGGGGCAATCAGATGATGAAGCAAGAGAACACATTGCTGAAGTAAATTGGATCGATAAAGTCGCACCTACAGCCTCAATCAAATACACCGAAAAGGAAAATGGAAACGTCATCGCAACTTTAGTAGGCGAAAGCGAAGAAATAATAATATTGAACAACAGTTCAAATAGAGATTATACCTTTACTAAAAATGGTGAATTCACTTTCTTATTTGAAGACCTTGCTGGAAATACAGGTCGTGCTACAGCAAAAGTCGACTCTATTAAGGAGGAAACTACTGATCCTGATCAACCGAGCGAGCCGGAGAATCCAGACAAACCTGATCAACCGAGTGAACCAGAAAACCCAGACAAACCGAATAAACCATCGGTTCCTGGTGATCCGGAAAGTCCTGAAAATCCATCTATTCCAAGCAAACCTGATCCTTCAATTCCTTTCAACCCTAGTAAACCAAATCCAGGAAACACCGAAGACAAAGATGATGACCATCCTATAGAAGAAAAACCTGAACCTGAAGAAGAGGATGACAAATCCGATAATGAAAACCAAAAGCCAAATACGGAAAATAAAAATCCAATCTCATCAGACAAAACGGATAAAAAGGAAAAATCTAATATAATAAAGATTGTTCTTGGAATGATCATAGTAGTAATAGGAAGTATTACAGCATACATATTTTTCAAAAACAAAAAAGAAAAATAAAATCTTTAAAGAGAGAACAAAACTATAATATATAGTTGAATATCTCTCTTTTTGTTTTGAAAAAAATAATTAAGTTACCTTCCATGTTCTAAGTAAGTTCAGCTATCATATATTTTAATGGTGAAGCAAATGGAAATACTTAAAGGTGACTATGTAACGAGGAAAAGTTACAATCATGATACTGTATTCAAAGTTTTAAATATCCAAGATGGAATTTATTACTTAAAAGGTGTAGATGTTCGATTGTATGCCGATAGTAAATTGGAAGATCTCCAAAAAGTAACAACCGAAGAAGATAGAGAAGATTATACGCTAAGAGTACAAGACAAACTTATTTTAGATCGAGATGAGTTCTTTTATCTACCAGGAAAAATTTTACATTTTGATGGAGATGCAGACTATTTAAATCGATGCTTAGATTTCTACAAAAAAACGGGTGTTTTAGCAGTTGGAAAAAATGTCAAAGAAAGTGAGCTACCAAAGTGCATAGACAAATATTTAAAAGAAGTCAAACCCGATATAGTAATTATTACAGGTCACGATGCCTATTATAAAAAGAAGGGTGACGAACATGATCCCAAAAATTATCAAAATTCGATGAATTTCATAAAAAGTGTCCTCACTGCACGGAATTACGAATCGAGTCATGAGAAGCTGATCATCATTGCAGGAGCATGCCAAAGTAACTATGAAGAATTGATAAAAGCAGGGGCCAATTATGCTTCTAGCCCTCGACGAGTAAATATTCACGCTCTCGACCCAGCAATAATTGCTGTTACAGTCGCCTTAACCAAAAGAAGTGACGAAATAGATCTTTTAAAACTTTTAGATCGCACAAAATATGGCCGAGAAGGAATGGGGGGAATAATGGGCAACGGCGTAATGTACGTCGGATATCCTAGACAATGAATCCGAACATAATAAGAGAAAAAATGCTCCCACACAAGGGAGAAAGAGTGCTAGTTAAAATAAAAGGAATGCGTGGTAAAACCGAAAAATATATAGGCACAATAAAAGAACTTTATCCAAAAATATTTACCGTTGAAGCAGAAAACTCGATAAAGTGTTTCAATTATGCCGAACTAGAAGGTGGAGAAGTCATCATAACTTTTATTTAACTTGCATTTTTCCACCATATGATATAAAATTAAATTAGTTTTAAGACTTAGAAAGAGAGTGTATTATGAAGATAACAAAAGTATCTGTGCGAAAAGTCGAAAATGGAAATCCAAAAATGAAAGGATCTGCGTATGTCGAATTAGATAATTGTTTTGCTATTGAACACATAAGAATTATCGAAAGAGCAGACGGCACACTTTTTGCAGCAATGCCTAGTAAAAAAGGACAAGATGGTCAATATCATGATTCATGTCATCCTATCAATGAAGAGACTAGAGCAATGTTTAATGATGCTATTGTAGAAGAATACAATAGAATAAAAGATTTACCAATAGAGGAATTAGAAGACTAATCCTCTTTTTTTGTGCATATAATTAGTCAGGTGATATTTTAATGGATAGAATTGTTGAAACAGGTGGAGTAAATCATATAGTAAGTCTAAATGAAAGAAAGAGCATAGTCATAACTGGCGTTAAAAAAATCGAAAGTTTTGATAATGAAGAATTTCTATTGAACACAAATCTAGGAATGATGCATATAAAAGGTGAAGGACTAGAAATGATCAAATTGGACACCTTGGAGGGAAATGTTTCTATTAAAGGTCATATAAACGGACTCAACTATTTAGAAGAAGGAATGCACTCTAAAGATTCGAACATTTTTAGTAAATTGTTCAAATGAAAATAGATACACAAATTATTTCATTTATCCTTTTCTTTATGTTTGGAGTACTTCTTAGTTTCATATATTTTGCTTTTTTGCAAAAAAGAAAAAAACTATGCTACTTAGTTTCGATAGTCATGACTTTGTGCTTTGTCTATGCACTTTACTGTACAAACGGAGGACAAATACACCCATACTTCTTCATAGTATTTTTTATCGGACTATTGATCAGTAAAATTTTTGTAAAGTACATTAAAAATCTCTTGCATTTGTTGAAACGAAAATAAAATTGATGATATAATGCAAAAGAGGGCAGAACATGAAAAGAACAAAAAAAGAAAAACTTAGATTAAAAATTTATCTTTTTACAATCATCGCATTGTTATCTTTTTTTGGGTACAAGATGTACTACTATTGGCCTAAAATATTTACAAACTACCAAAATAAGAAAGAATTAGAAAATAAGTATACTAATCTTTTGGAAGAAGAAGAAACACTTTCTAGTGATATCATAAAATTGCAAGATCCCGATTATATTGCTAGATTTGCTAGAGAAAAGTATTTGTACTCTCGTAACGGAGAAATAATCATAAAAATAGTCGAATAATTTTAAAAACATCTACTCTTCAGTAGATGAATTTTTTTTGATTATCAAATTATCACTAAAATCATCGATGGTCAAACATTTACAGTCCTCACAATAAACATAAAGAAAACCTGTTTTAAAATAATCTTGAGACATAAAGTCTAAACTATCACAAAAAGTTTGAATACCAAATTTTTTATAAAAGGAAATGTCTTCCCCATCGAATTTAACTATGTCGTTAGTAATTACAACTTCAAATGAATTTTCTCGATTCCATGTTTTGACCGTATCGATTATGTCATCCCGTATCTTCTTTTTATAATCCTTTTCTAAATTCAATATTTTAGTTGCCGCTTCGAAGCCGCAAATTGCCAACTTCATTATAGAATGATCTCTTTTTAGATAATTGTCAATTCGCATAGAAGAATCCAATCTAGCGATTGCTCCGTGTTGCCAATGAATAGGACTCTTGCCACTATAGATACCTTGTAAATTGTGATTTCTACACAACAATGCCTCATAACAATACGATAAATTTGTAATCAGCATCTCAAAAAAGTCTGCTTCATTTTCTGACGATTCGAGAGCTATCTTTGCCAAATTGATCGCGACAGACCCTTGGTTAAACCTCTCTATTTCTTTCACATATGAATCATATCTTTTTTCACTCAATAGATAAAACATACTATTTGATGACAACAATTGATCAGTAATATAACTATACTTCTTTGCGAGACTTTCATTTTCTAATATCGCATAGACTATCTTCGGATATGGAGTTACCAATAATTGACCATCTTTATCCTTTAGTCCTTCGACTTTTTGCTTGATAAATTCACATACTATTTTTTCTTCTTCCATACTCGATATCTCTCGGACATCCACCAAAAAATGGACTTTAGGAACTAGACCACTGCCGATTGTTATTGTATTGATTTGATACAAAATCGTTTGAATTCCAGTGCGTATTTCGGCAAAAGTTTGTGTGTGAGCCATCGCTCGGATTTGGTCCTCATTCAAAACATTTCTCATCAATGTCAAAAATAAGCTATACGATCTTTCGAAAGATAAATTATAATAAGGAAACAAATCGGAAATGTCAATGTATATACTTCCAGTTTGAGTACTCGCAATAGAAGCGATGATTTCGACCAAGACATTACAAGCAGATTGAAAACTTTTAGGAGGGTCTATTTTTATCCCATTGATCACTGTGCCATTTTGTAACATATCCCTCAAGTTAACTTTCAAACTTTCGATGACTGGCTCCGTAAAATACTCAACATTACAAAATTTTATTCTTCCATCCTTTTCCGCCTCTACCACATTGCGTGGTAAAAGAAGTCTATATGCTAAGTCTTTACTGACCTCGCCGGCCATGACATCCCTTTGTCTATTCGCATCCAAATATACGCCGCCACTTTGGTTGCCATTTTTTAAAAGTGACAAAATAGATGCATCTATAGTATTCGATTGCCTGATGATAGAGCGTCTGTATCTATATATTATATAAACTTTTGCTAAATGAAATTTCTTCTTTTCCATCAATTTTTCTTCAATTATATCCTGAATGTCTTCGACTAGCATGCGCTTCTTACCCATCGACTCTATGAATCCTATGATATTTTCTATATCTTTCGACTCTATACGATCGGACTCCAATACCTCGTTATTCGCTTTTCCAATTGCTATTCGAATTTTATCTGAATCGTAATCGACAGTTCTTCCATCTCTTTTAACTATCTTCATCATTATCACCAATTCCATGATATCATATTTCTAAGCATAATAAAATGTTTAAAAATATTGCAAATGCAACACAACCGTCTTATAATCGAATTAGAGGAATATATATGAAAACTACAAGTTTATTTAAAAATGTACCAGAAAGTGATATAGACAATCTTATAAGAACCCTACAAGGTCGACATATAACTTTCAAGAAAGATATGACTATACTTTCCAATTTGAACAATGCGAATGAAGTAGGAATATTAGTAAGTGGTCTAGCTTCGATAATACGTATAGACTACAATGGAAATAGAACAATAGTCTCCGATATAAAAAAAGGAGACATATTCGGTGGGTGCTTCTCAGATTATATGAATGAAGAGATGTCAGTGATCGCAGATGATGAAAGTGAAGTACTCTTTGTCGAATACGATAAATTACTCGGTAGCAATGGAAAAAATAATATTTACCATGTTACACTTATCGAAAATATGATCGATATACTCATGAAGAAAATCAACAATTACAACAAAAGAATAGAGGTTTTGAATAAGAGATCTATTCGCGATAAACTGCTAGAATTTTTTCATATGTTAGAAAAAGAGCAATCTTCATCGACAATACACTTGCCTTTCAATTATACCGTTCTCGCAGATTATATAGCCGTCGACCGAAGCGCTATGATGAGGGAAATAAAGAATCTGAAAGACGAAGAAATAATAAAAACAGATAATCGAATTATCACCATAATATATAGATGAATTTAGAATTCATTCGTGCTATAATACAAAAAAAAGGAGCGAGTTTATGAAAAAAATAATCGAATTTAAAAATATCAATTTCGCTTACAATAATACAAATGCCTTCAATGACTTTTCTATGGAAATAATCGAAGGAGACATAGTGACAATGGTCGGAACAAGTGGCTCGGGAAAAACGACATTGCTGAAAATGCTATGCCACCGCTTACCGAACGAAACAGTATATTATAGAGGAAGAGAAATGAGCAGCTACACTGCCCAAGAATTGCAAAAAGAAGTTGTCGTAATATTTGACTCACCCATCACTTCCTCATCATGTATCCAAGAATTAAAAAAGTACTTGAGCAAATTGAGATTACCTCATTCTGAAATAGACTCGAGAATAGAAAAGTTTGTTAAATTTTTTTCAATGGAAGCATATATAAACATCGAGATTCCAAAATTGACTCGAGAAGAGACATACATGATCAAAATACTTCGCTACCTCATCATAGATCCGAGTTTTATTGCAATAGATTGTATTTTAAATTGCGTTGGAGAAATAAATAAAAAGAGAATTTTTGAATACATAAAAAAGAACAAAATCACTTTATTAAATGTCACAACTGACTTAGATGATTCACTATATGGCAACAAACTATTTGTCTTAGAAAATTTTGTTTTAATATTAGAAGGAAACACGTTGTCAGTTTTGAAGACCGATACCTTACTAAAAAGATTGGGTTTCAAACTGCCTCTTGCTGTCGATCTGAGTATCGAATTGATACATTACGATGTTCTAAAGAAAATATATACTAATAATGAAAAGTTGGTGAATGCATTATGGAAATAAAATACACTAATTTTCTTTTAAATTACGAAATCTTTGGCAAAAACGAAATAACAGCAGTATTCGATCCCGATGGAACATTTTTATACAAAAATCTTTACGATATCAGAAAATATCAACCGAAAAGTCGACTTCCGGTGCGATTTTTTCTCAGGGTTGGCATCAACAAAACTATGCGTGAACTCGTGGAAAATTTATTATCGGAGTTAGAAATAAGCAAAGAACTAGAACGGCGCACTTTGGATAAACTATCTTCGAGTGAGCTTTATAAAATTCTTTTTATAAAAATTTGTACCTCTACTGCAAAAAGTGTAATTTTAGAATCGATGGATACATACCTCAATTTCGCGGATTTGACTCGTGTACTAAAAACAATCAAAAATTACTCGAAATCCATAAACAAAAATTTCATAATAACCACTAATAAAGTGGATAACTCGATTCAATTTGTCGATCGTTATATTGTGGTGAGTAATGAAAATATCATGTACAATGGAAAAGATTTTTCTGCTATCAATGAACCCACAAATATTAAAAATTTTACGGAGTTAGCCAACGCAAGAGGAGCAAAACTTAAAGATTACAAGGAAGCAAATGACCTTCTAAAGGCTATATATAGAAGTATTAAAAAATGACTAAATATTGCATAACAATATCGTACGATGGTTCGAAATACTTGGGTTTACAAAAGCTGAGCAAAGGAAAGACGATTCAAGGTGAACTCGAAAAAGTTTTATCAAAGATGAACGAAGATCCAGTAAAAGTCGTGTCTTCGGGTAGAACCGATCGAGGAGTTCACGCGATTGAGCAAGTATGTTCTTTCGAATTGACAAAAGAAACCGATCCTTATAGATTACGATACTATCTAAATCGCTCTACGGGGCCTTACTTATACGTCTCGACATGCAAAGAAATCGAGGATGAAAAATTCCACGCTAGATTTTCAGCTAAAAGTAAGACATATAAATACGTAGTGAACACAGGCACATATGATCCAATAAAAGCAGATTATCTTTACAATTATAATAAATCACTAGATATTCAAAAAATAAAAAGTGCCGCAAAAAGATTTTTGGGTGCTCATAACTTTCGAGCTTTTGTCGTAGGTAAACATGAAACGTGTGATTCTATAATAGAGGATCTGATCGTGAATGAAGAAAACGATTATATAATTATCGAAGTAAAAGGAAAAGCCTTTTATACATACATGGTTCGTTATATAGTCGCCGCACTCATACTTGTAGGTGAAGGAACCTTAATCGAAGAACATATAGATAATATGTTACAAACGGGAAAAAGAGAAATCGAATTTGCTCCAGCACCACCTAGTGGTTTATATTTAGAGAAGATAGAATATTGAAAGAAAATCTCCAAAAAATGGAGATTTTTTAATTAGTAGTTTTTTTTGATTCGACGCGTTCGAAAAACGATATGTCTCGAACGGAAGAAAATAGACGTGCTACCATAAGTAGCGATCAAATGACTTCCGATTCGTTGCAGTCTTTAATTTTAAATTGTATACTGCAATCGAGAAGAAGTAGTTATAGGCCTACCCATAAACTACGTAGTAACGAACTTATCTCTAGGAAGGAAATATTTAAATTATGAAAATACTAAAGTATTCTGTATTTGCTCTTGCTCTAGCAATAATGTTAAATGTGATGAGTGCTTTTGCAGGAAGAACGACTATTACAGGAAAAGTAGGGATGATGGTTGACATACCCGCTGGCAAAACAATTAGTACGGAAAATTGGGACAAGCGTGATGAGAACTCGCTAAGAAGACAGTCTTATCAATTCCAGGCTAGCAGCACAACTATTACAGCGCCATGTCCAAATTGTAAATTCAGAGTAGAACTTTACAATGCAGCAGGCGGCCAATTTGGTTATGTAATTGGAAAGACAGGCGACAATTATTATTTTGCTAATGGTTCAATGTATAACGGTGAATACTATCTTAAAGTTAAACGCAATGACTTCACTGCAGTAACTAGCCATCATACAGCAGACTGGTACATAGAAGCGTCGAATGATAAAGCTGTTATATTTAAAGGATAATTAAAAGGAGAAGAAGGCATGAAGTTAAAAAATAATCCACTTTTGATAATTTTTGCTATTATAATGACAACGTCCCTGATAGTAGGGCTTGCTGATTATTATAGTTACAAAAAGCAAACTGACGAATGGATAATTGAGCAAAAAGAAAAATGCGATAATGCACAGGTCGACTATGATCCAGAGAAATGGCAAAATTTTTGTGAAGAAATAAAAGCCGGTTCAGCCGATATAACATTTTTCGAAGCAAGTGGGTATATTAGAGGCAACATGCCTCTTCCTCTTACTAGTTTTATAACTCTTTTAATGATAGTTGCGTGCTGTTGTTACTACCCTTGTAGAGTGTTCAAAAACAGTTGTTTAAACAATTATTTGACGAGAATGAATTACGAAAAATTCAAACGAAAAATTTTGTTTCACAATAGGTTGCCTATAATAATTATTCCCATCGTTATGATAATTGTTTACATAATTGCTTTTATAACTACAGGAAATCTTTCTTACAGCATTTCGACCCTAGGTTGGAATAAAGAGACAATCTCAAATTTACCACTGTTTTTCGGTGTACAATTTTCTTTGGCTATAATATGCTCTTTGATATACGCTAATATAACTATGATAGTATGCAAAAAGAATCATAATTTTATTGCGGCATCTTTGATAAGCTACTTGACTATAATAGGCATCGAACTGTTTCTAGAAATCGTGATTGGTGCAATCCTTTGGGAACATATTTTACATCAGGGGGTAGGAGTTTTTTTCAACATAGTGGAATTTGTAAATTTCAACGACGGAGATGGATTGTTTAGTCCATTGCTAGTCGCCAGTGTAATTTTCATCATCACGGAAATTATACTTTATAAAACATACAAAGACAAAGAAAGTCTTATCATAAATTGTGAAAAAAATGATTAAAGGAGTCACATATGAAAATAGAAGTTAAAAACGTATACAAGAAGTTTAAAAGCGAAGAAGTTTTAAAAGACATCGACATAACCTTTGAAAAAGGTAAAGTCTACGGACTATTTGGCCGCAATGGCTCAGGTAAAAGTGTATTGCAAAAATTGATTGCTGGAATATATGTTCCCACTTCTGGTAGTATTTTGTACGATGGAGTTGACATCACCAAAGAAAAAATATATCCTCTTTGTGTTCGTGTACTCATCGAGAAACCTTCCTTCTTTCCGGATTTGACCGGCTTCGAGAACTTGAAAATACTAGCTGAAATTCAGAACACGATTGGACCGAAAGAAATAGACAGGGCCCTCGAAATAGTAAATCTTTTTGATGAAAAAGATAAAAGATATTCGAAATATTCACTCGGCATGAAACAAAAACTTGGCATTGCTCAAGCAATTATGGAAGACTACGACGTTTTGATATTAGACGAACCTTTCAATGGAATAGAACGAGAAAGTGTAAAGAAAATAATCGACTATCTTTTAGAGAAAAAGAAAGAAGGAAAAATCATCATTGTAAGTTCTCATATAAAAGATGACTTACAAAAACTTGCAGATATATTTTATGAAGTCGATTCAGGTAAGGTTACAAAAAGAAACTATGAAGAACTGTAATCTCTCGTTCAACTATTTGCGAGCAAAAAAATATCTAAATGGCAAACATCTGAGTTTGATATTTGTCTCCCTTTTTATCGCGGCCATCGTTCCATTTGTGTCGTATAAATCGACCAACAATTTTTGGTACATTTTATCCAATTCGTTCAAAGATATTACAGGGAACCTCATTTTTATGTTCACCTTGGGTCTCAATTTAATAAAATTTCTAGATAAAGAAGATACTAGCATTTTGTGTAATAGGTACGGTACGATTCGAAAAAAAATGGTCAATGACCTCATGTGTATCATTATTATGACATCCGTGTTTTTTCTAACTTTCTTTATTTTAAATATAGCATTTTCCCTTCTTGGAGCATTCGATGATTTTGCTATATTGAATCATCAAAATTACAATATTCCATATCCCATTTATACAGTATTTGCTATCTTTCGATATTATGTATTTATGATTTTATTTGCTATCATTACATATATTGTTGCACTATCAAAAAACAAAGTAATCTCGTCTCTATTAATGTCGGGAATATTAATGTTATTGCTCATACCAGTGAATACTAGAATCATAGATAAACTGACCGAAATTCCACTTCTATTTACAGCGTATATTTCTAACGTCACTTTTTCATCTTTTTCAAAAGAAATTTTGTATTCATTAATTATTATCCTCATTTATATTATAATCGTAAGTAGCATATTGGAGTATCGAAAAGGGAAGAAGGTAGATATTTGATGAAGTTTTATTTTAATGTAGCAAGTGAAACCATAAAGAAGATTTCCAAATACGAACTTTTTCTAATCGGTATGATACTTTTAGATACGATTATCACATTGTCTAGCTATTCCTCAAACGAAATAATCGAAGCAAAAAGAGTATCTTTTTTCTATACTGTACCCATCTCACAAATTGGCGGTATCTATAAGCTTATGATGTTATACGACATCTTCCTCTACATCTACATGTCTTACTATTTTTTAAATTATGAAAAGTTACACTCGACGACCAACATCATGGTTCGCGCGAATTCCAAAAAAACTATTGTTCATAAATTCTTTATCGGCGAGACATTAGTAATTCTTTTATCAGTCATATATTATTTGATAGTGTATCTCGGTTTTAGGGAATATGCCGGTTTCGAATTGGTTACTCTTTGCAACCTTATAATATATAACAGTGCAATCATTTCTACTGTGATGGCCGCTTCGTACACCAAAAACAACTTAGCAAAATTCGTTCTTGTCATCACCGGAACAGCCTCTTTGATATTTTATAATCTATTCGCGACGATGGGAACCATCATTCTTTTGTGGATAATTATTTTTTTCACTTTTGATATCCGTACGATGACAAATTGTTAACATAGTTGTCCACATATTGTTCAAATTCCATAAATCGAACAAAAGCTATCCTTATTTTGTGTCAATAGTTTTTGAAAATGTCCTAAATTTTCATAAACATAAGCGGAAA
>CAOJEC010000003.1 GCA_948433885.1 uncultured bacterium
CTTTTTGTTCTGTAGCTACGTCTAAAGTTTCATTTACTAAAGCTGTAGAGATTACTCCAAATAAGAAGCCACAAAAGGTAAAGCAAACTAACGAGATCATGACTATTGACTTAAATTTGTCTGTTAATGTATAATCTATAAATTGTTTGATATGTTTTTTAATTTTTAACTTCATATTTCCTCCGTTTTTTCTCCCAAACAAATGGCTCGAAAACCATATCGAAGTAATCGTCTTCCCACATAAGATTAAACATAGGTTTTTTAACTTTGTTATTACAATAGTCCATAACTGTTTGATATGAAATATACAAGTCTTTAGCAGCTTTACGAGCAGAAGGCCAGTCTCTTATTATTTCGTCGCCTTTTACTTCAACTACACGCTGCGACTTAGATATATGGCCTGTACGCTTTCCTAACTCTTTTAAAGTTACAATTTCTAAATTTCTATAATAATTATCGCTTTCGTTTTTATTTTTATGATAAACACGATCTTCTTTAGATAATTGTTTTATAAAAGCATTAGCTACTAATCTAGCACAATTCATATCTTTATCTTTTATTTTTACCTGGAATAGATTACCTTTACGAAATGGTTTTAAATACCTGTAACCATTTTTAGGGTTTTTCTTTCTAAATCTTCCGTAGTTTGATACCTGGTAACGAGGATCATACTCGATAGATTTCCATATTTCATTAGCAATTAGCATATTCATTTAAAATAGCGTCTTCAAATAATTTACGACAGTCTGCGTTAAGTGGGTGTGCTATATCTTTGTATGATCCGTCTGGCATTTTTTGACTAGGCATAGCTAAAAATAATTTTTCGTCGCCTTTAATGATCTTAATGTCTTCGATAATAAAGACTTTATCAATTACAGCAGTAGCTACTCCTACTAAACGTGAGTTTTTTTCTTCTATTTTTTTAACTTTAACACTTGTTATTTTCATAATATAATTTCCTCCTTTATGTGTCTAAGTCTTCATTTAACCAGTCATAATCAATAAGCTCTATATCTGGGTTTTTACCCATAGACTCTAGTTCTTTTATGACTTCTTCTTTTCTTTGTTCTAGTTTTTTATTCCACTCGCTAAATGTTTCGTTAGGGTGTGCGAATTTAAAACTAGGCGAGTCTTTATTTTTACATAAATTTTTCTTCATACAGTAAAAGCAAGACTCCTCTTTGTATTTACTTCCTAAATGACAAGTGATATTTTTCGCGTGCGCGTTTTTATTACACACACTTTTTTTATTATCAATACCAATATCAATGTCATTATCAATACCAATATCAATATCATTATCAATACCAATATCAATATCATTGTCAATATCAATAGGCTTGTTTTCTAAACCGTTCGGTTGTTTTGGGTTATTTTCTAAACCGTTCGGTTGTTTTTTTAATGCGTTTTTATTTCCTTTAGGTGCTCCACCTTTAGCTCCATTTTCCTTATTAGTTTTACATTTTTCCTGGTATCTCGCTTTCTCAATATCAATGGTTGCTTTCATAAAACTAAAGGCCATATTTAAGACTCTTTCTTCATTGGAGTATTGAGGTAAAACACCATTTTCTACATAATTGTTTACGTCTCTAATAAGTCGACCTAATTCAGCGTCTGTTAATAACTTAAAATGTTCGTTATAGGTACTATGCATTATATAGTTATTATCTTTAACGTTTTTCATGTTTTACCTCCAATCGTCCATATTTTGACTTTACCCCCTAAATATGGTACAATTAGAGAGTAAATTAGAGAAAGTTTACATTTTGATTTATGAGTTAGTCTACAACTTATAAATCTTTTTTTATTAGATTTTTCATACATATTTAATTACTTGCCTAAGGAATACTGTCTTATATCATAATAAGAGCAAGTATAGCCACGGTCTTGATCGCATTGTCTTGCTAATTCCTCAAAGTCGTCGACTCCTTTCTTGATTATTAGACCTAGTATTAAACCAATAGTAATGGTTAATAATATTGTTAGGGTAACTTTTACCCAAGTTTTAAGTTTACGTTTTTTTCTCATGATAGTTTCTCCTTTTCTTAGAGCCTGTCCTACTAGGGAAAGTTAAATAAATTTATTTTCTGTGCTTTCCTTTAACTGACGAATTTGTTTAGGAGTGTAAAACCATTTAGAAGTATCAACTCCGCGTTTTTCTGCTTTATATGCTATGTTATTTACAACATCATAGATTTTAGTTAAGCGTTTTTTTACTTGATCCTCTGTTGGAATAGACTCGATACAAACTCTAATTTGAGTTTTACCTAGAGTAAGCTCTTTAATTGTGTGATAGCTTTCTGTATTTTCCATTTCAACACCTCATTAAATTTTATGTTAATTAGTGGTTGATATTTCGGTTGGTGTTGTGTTCTGCTTATTCGCATTGATATTCTTAAAAAAAATATAAAAGTCAATTCCATAGGAACATAAAATTTTAAATAGAATATCAATATTCATATTAACTTGGTTGTTTTCATATCTACAAATGGTATCTTTATTAACACCACTTTTAGAAGATACATCTTCCAAGCTCAAATTAAGACCAGCTCTTATTTTTCTTAGCTCTGCTGCTATTTCTTCTTTAATTTGAGTATTCACTTTATCCCTCCTAACTGTAACCATTATATAATGCTTATTCGCAGAAGTCAATATAAAAAATGCTTTTTCGCATAATTTTTATTTACTTTACATTTAAAAAGTATTATAATTACTTGTAGGAGGGACATTATGAAAAATTATTTTTCTAAAAACTTAAAGTTTTTAAGAGAGCAAAAAAAGTTATCTCAAAATAAATTAGGAGAACTCGCAAACGTAAATCAAACGACTATTGCTAGGTGGGAAAATGAAGAAATGGCTCCGAGTATTGATAATGTTATAGAATTATCAAAAATATTTAATATTGATTTAGCTGATCTTTTAGGAAGAGATTTACAGCTTAATGAAGCTAGAAAACAATTAACAGAAAAAGAAGAAATGGAAATGTTAAAAAATACATTAAAGAAAAAAGGCTTTTTAGACGAAAATGAAGAATTAAGCGAAGAAAATTTTAATACTTTAATTGAGTTTGCGAAAGCCAATAAACAATTTATTATGAAAGATCATGATAATAAATAGAATATTTCTTAAATGAAATATTCTATAAATAATATATATAAGTATATATCTATATCATTTGTTTTTAAATCATTATATATTATCTCTGTTATCATGTAACCCCCTCCTCGAGGAAGTATTATAAAAGGAAATGTACTATTTTACCATTTTTTACCATTAGAAAGGAGTTAAAAAGATGTTTAGTTTATTTAAAAAGAAATCAGTCGAAAAATTACCATTACACTTAATAAGTGTAAAAAGTAATAAAAAAGACTTTTCATATTATAAAGGTAAATTTGTATCTATAGAAGTCAATGACAATGTCGAAGGTTATTATTTTACCGTTTACGATAGAAGTAAAGGTACATATATTAGAATTACAAATAAAGTTGATAAAAAATATTTCGATATTTGTAGTAAATATGATTATGGTCTTATTTATGATTATGACGGAGAAAATTATACTATTGCTGTAATATGTAAAAAAGGCTTTTTAAAAGTTTATGATATTGAATTATTACAGAATTTCAATAATGGAGAGTCATTTATTATTGAAGAAAACAATTTAATAAATAATAATAAAGTTGTTGGAAAAATAAAAAATGATTTAAAAGAAAAAGTATCTATGAATTGTTTAGAAGACAATAAACTTATATGTTTTATAAGTAAATAAAAAAGACACGTCATGCGCGAACATGAAGTGTCAAAATGAAAAACCACAAAAGCTATCACACTCTTAACAATAATAGAGAAACTATAATTGTATAGGTTTTTCTATACGATTATAGCATAAAATTTAAAAGAAAGAAAGTGCTATAATATGAATTTAGAAACATTTTTGAGAATTTTACACATACCTAGTAATCTCTCTATTGACGAGATATTAGATATGTTAATAATATATTTAAGAAAATCACGTAAAGACATGGACTATTTTAAAGACGAGTCTATAGAAAAAACATTACAGAGACATGAAAAGGACTTACAAGACTTTATAATAGGAATATTTGGTAAACCTATACCAGAGCATAATATTTATAGGGAAGTAGCGTCTGGAGATACTATCGAAAATCGTCCAGTAATGCAGGAAGTATTATCAGTAATCGAAAATGACAATAAAAAAGGCGTTATATGTATTGAAATCGAACGTCTAGCGCGTGGTAATACTATAGATCAGGGTATCATAGCTCAAACATTTAAGTATACTGGTACAAAAATAGTAACGCCTATGAAAATTTATGATCTTGATAATGAAGATGATCTTTCCTACTTTGAAGACGGTTTATATCAGTCAAGAAAATATTTAAAATATACTAAACGAATATTATCTCGTGGGCGTGTTAGAAGTGTTAAAGAAGGTAATTATGTAGGATCTGTGCTTCCTTATGGATCTAATAAAGTAAAAATACCAAATGAAAAAGGTTTTATGTTAGTTGAAAACGAGTCAGAAGCTAAGGTAGTTAAGCTTATGGCTGATTTATTCTTAAACGGTCTTAATACTACTTATACAGTAAAAGAAAATGACACAGTATCTACAATAGCTAAAACTTTTGGTACTCATAAAAAGGTAATAATTACTCATAATTTAGATTTAAAAATCAATTACAGTATAAAACTTACAGTAGACAGTAAAAGCATTGATTATACAATACAAAAAAATGATACATTAGAGAGTATATCAGCTGCTTATCATATAAAGGTTGATCATATACATATACCTAACGATATTTTTAAATCTGGAGAGACAATTAAAATAATAATTGATGATATGAGACCAACAAACATAGCACATTATTTTAACTACCTTAAAATCACTCCTAGAAAAGCTAAGGAGTGGACGGCCAATATGATACGAAATATATTACAAAGTCCAACTATATACGGCTATTTAACTTGGGACAGACGCAAAACTGTTACAACTTTAGTAAATGGTAAAATTGTAAGAAAAAACCCTAATAATAATGATTATTTATTCGTCAAAGGTAAACATTACGAAAATAGTATCTTAAATGAAGAATATCGTAGTAGAATACAGGAAAAATTTTTAAGTAATCGAGTTAAAACTGTACCAGACGAGAAAGAATTAAAAAACCCTCTTGTTGGTTTAGTTGTTTGTGGGTATTGTGGTAATAATATGACAAGACGACCATATTATATAAGAAAAGACGCAAAACCTACAGTAAAACGAGTTTACGAAGTTGATAAGACTAAGTTAAGATTATTGCTTCGAGAACATAAAGGAGACTATAGTCTAAACGATATAGCTAGAGCTTTAAAAGTATCTAAATGCTGCGTAGATCACTGGTTCGCTAGTAATGACGATAAATTTACTATGCCATACGCTAATAAATGGGAAGATTTAAAGAAATTATTAAATATAGAAACTACGGAGTTTGATAAAGCAGTAACTACATTAGAAGAAAGCATAACGCCAGTACACGTCGATACTCTTATGTGTAGTCGACCTAGATGTAAATGTGTATCAAGTGATTTAGAACTTGTAGAAACAAAAATATTACAAACATTAAAAATAATAAAAGAAGATTATAAAAAATATGTTGATAATTACGAAGAAGAAGTAAAAAAAGAAATAAGAGATAATAAGGAAATTATACAAGTGATAGATAATGAAATCGACAAAGTCAATTCACAAATTGAAAAAGCGTGTGAATTAGTAGAGGCTGGAGCTTATACTAAAGAGCTTTTTAAAAAAAGAATAGATGTTTTAAATAATCAATTAGAAGCACTAATAAATCAAAAACAAGAGTTACCTAACGCAAATAATATAACACAAGAATTTAATAATAAAAAGAAAGCAATACCTATTTTAGAAGACATTTTGAGTAAATATGCGCCTGAAATGACGGCCGAAGAAAAAAACGAGTTATTATCTACAATAATCAAAAAAGTTATATATAAAAAAGACCGTGGAGGCCGTTATTTAAAGGAAAATTTCAGTATTGATATTATTTTATTGCCCTTTGACTGATAACATAATCGTAAAAATGAATTCGGTCACGCTGAAATGATCGGTGCGATGGTACACATGTTGACTAAAGATGCCACGTTGAAAGAAATGGAAGAAGCCGGCCTCGATGGCATGTATGCAGAACACGGTAAAGGTATCTATCCTTCCGATGCCAACGGCGTTCCTTTCTCGGCGATGACTTTCGCTTCCACGGGAGACTATCTTGCGGACATTTCTGAAGATATGGCAGCCGAAGAAAAAGCTCGTGCTGCTTACGAAAGACTCATCGACATGGCAGAAGATCCTGCTTTGATCGAGCCGCTTCTCTTCTTGAGACAAAGAGAAATAGTTCATTTTCACCGTTTTAAAGAATTGTACGATTATTATAAAAAAGAGTACAAACAAAAAAAATAGAAGTGAATAATTACTAAAAATCGAAGGAAACCTTCGATTTTTAAATTTTCTATATCTTCTTTTCTCGATCGGTGATATAATCTAGAGCGCTTGGAGGTTTTTATGAGTCAAAACACTGCACAATTACCAATCGAACCTATTATACAAAATGATGAATTTGCCATATTTTGTACGGGAGATCTAGAAGATATAAAAGATGAATTACTGAATCAACTATCATTTACCAAAATGAAATTGTTAAAATTCTTCGGCCTAAATACTTTTCCAAAAGTTAATATATATTTATTCGATAAAAATGTGTTTTTTAAATCACTTCCTTCATTCGATAGCTACTCTTCTCCAATGATCAATCACTCTTACAAAGTAAAATCTATTTCGAAAATAAAAGGAGTTTTATGTCACGAACTTACTCACCTCGTTTACCGACAAATTTGGGAAGACTACTATCAAAGTCCCATATGGTTAGACGAAGGTTTGGCGCTTTTCTTCTCGGGCGAAAAAGACCACATTACTACTGATTTTAAAAGATTTAAAAGTTGGTATTTAGAAAGAATAGTAGCATCTTCTAAAACGATACCCAAGATGGAGTTTTTGAACAAAAGAGGAACCAACTTTGGAGAATTTGTCGACGGAAAATCCAATACTTATAATGGATACGATATTTCTTTTATTCTAGTTTATTACTTGAGGAAACAATGCGACAATTTTTCGGAAATGTTGTACGACGAACGAAGTATCGAAAAATTGAACGAACACATCCTAGAAGAATGTATAGCCTTTTTCAATCGCTTATTTCGTGTCGATGACATTAAAGAGTCTTTTATAGATATCGAAACGCCAGATGAATTGATGGGCTATCTAGATAAAAATATCGTCTATGGTTGGTTAGATCGACAAGGAAATTTTCACAAAGATGTGGAAGTGACTTTTAGAGAAAACTATAGAACAGGTTCCTTAGAACAAATACTACAGTCCAAAGTAGGAACTTGTATCGAGCAAGCGAAATTGATCAAAACTTTCTTCGATAAAATCGGTTTAGAAAGTAAAATATTCTGCCGAAGAAAATACGAAGACGAAGAAACACCAAAAGAAAAAACGAAGATGCACTGCTTCGTGTTGTTCTCTCGCGATGACAAATGGTATCACTTTGAACATTCTAATGTGGCTGCAAGAGGTATTCACGAGTATTCTACTTTAGAAGAAGCTCTACAGGCCGAAAATTCCAAACGTCATCCGAGCGATGTACGAGTGCTCACCGAAATACCCGATATTCCATCAGGATTATCTTTCGAAGAGTTCAACTGCTACGTAAATTCTTTCGATCCTTACGACATGGCTCCTAAGATAAGTACAATTTGAATAAAACTCCCTTAGATAAGTAAACCTCGTTTTACTTTTTTTATTTTATATGCTAAAATTGACCACGAGAGGAGACGACCTATGACTATCGTTTTTAAATTGAGTGATAACTTAAAAAGAGAAGTAATCGAGCATTATAAAGATACTGCAAAACCTTCGCATCCGCCCTATTCGGTATTTCAAAGTGAAGATTGTGGTACAGTAGTAACATTATACGAATCGGGCAAGATCATGTTCCAAGGTGTCGGTGCAGACATCGACTACGCATTGTGGCGTGATCGCGAAGCGTTTTTGAACAGGAGAAATATCGATTCGGAACTTGCCAAAAAGGATGCCAAAGACCAAAAGAAAAAAGATGAGTTGAACGACTTGACATACAAATATGCGAGCACCGTAGGCTCCGATGAAGTTGGTACGGGAGATTACTTCGGTCCGATCGTCGTCACCGCATCTTTCGTAAGTGTAGATAATATTAGCAAAATCGAAAGTTTAGGAGTCAGAGACTCGAAGAAGATAACTGATGAAAAAATCTTATCGATTGCACCTAAACTCATCAAAATGGTTCCGTATGTAAGTTACACCTTATCTCCTTCCGACTATAATCGCGTCGGTATTACGAACATGAACAAAGTAAAAGCCATATTGCACAACAAAGTTTTAAATCTTCTTTTAAAGAAAGAAAGCTTCGAATATGACTACATCGTCGTCGATCAATTCTCACTCGTATCCAAATACTTCGAACACATCAAAGAAGCACCTGAAAAAGTTACTAATATAGATTTTACGACTCACGCTGAAGATAAGTGCTTAAGTGTCGCGGTATCTAGTATCATAAGTAGATATATATTCTTAGGTGAGATGAAAAAGATGAGCGAAAAATATGGAATGACAGTTCCTAAAGGAGCCGGTGCACAAGTTGACATCTTCGGTAAAGAATTTGTTCAAAAATTCGGCGAAGAGGAGTTGTCGAAAGCCGCTAAACTAAACTTCAAAAATACGGACAAAATAAAGAGGTCGTTGTAGACCTCTTTTACAATTCGAGTAAAAACTTTCTCAATTCATCATACCCTAAATTATCTTCACTTATGAGTTTCAAATTCATATTGCACAAATATAAAATAAGCGACTCCAATTTTTCTAAAGAATATTTCCCACTGGCATCTCTCAACAATTTAACTCGATAAGGGTGCATATTACCCATCTCTTTACTTATTTGATCGTTCGTATATTTCTTTTGAGCAAGCAGTTTTATGTTATATAATGCTTCGTATTCCTTGGCGATCATGACGACTAAAGGAACCAACTCCATTTTTGTAACCTCAGCATCGTCGATCATCTTCAAAGCTTTCTTTAAATCCATATTTATTATGGCATCCTTGAGACCAAAAGAGTCAGTCATATTGTAATTAGAAACATGCTCTTCGACATCTTGAAGGGTCACAATGGTGTTCTTCCCTTTGATTTTTTTTAACTTTTCGAATTCGTTTTTTGCTATGTCGTAATTGCCAGCACATTTCTCACAAAAAGCATCGAGAACATTTTTGGTCATTCCATAACCACTTGTCCGAAGTGTTTCTCCAAATATTTTAGCCAACTCGTAAGATTTACTTATTATGGGAGTTTCGATCACTGTCAATTTGGAAATTATCGTTTTGAAAGTACTTTTAGCACTCGCCTTTTCATTGCTCGTAAATATCAATGTCGTATTTTCATTTGGCTCGGACAAATAAGCCTCCAAACTTGCCAAATCTTTTTCTCCATCTTTCTTTTTACTTCCATTTAAGACTTCAAAATTTCTTATGATGACTATCTTCTCCTCATCGAACATAGATCCATAACCGACATCTTCTAGTACACTTTTGAGCTCGATCTCCTCTAACGAATAAGAACTTGCCGGGCGTCCACATAAAATCTTCTCAATTTCGAGATCCACCAAATTAAAGCTGCTTCCGTATATTAAATAGTTCATTTGTATTCTCCCCAATATAAATATATCACAAAATGTATCCCAATCGCAAGGGATACACTCGATAATTATCTCTATATGAACACTCCTAGTAGTGGTTACTGTATTTTATGATAAAATCGGTCCCAAAGTTACACACCCGATTTTTTTAATCTCATCATGACGATTCATACATTCTCCTTTTAAGGTGGACACGTACTTATCTTGTATCCCCTTTTATTTAATTTAATCTCAATACTCCCGTCTATATCGGTTCTATAAATCCTACTTATTTTTATTGTATCCAATACGGACTTTTTCGGATGACCATATCTATTGTTCTTGCCTACACTTATGATCGAAAATTTCGGATCGATCTCATCTATAAAGTCTATACTCGAACTCGTGTTGCTGCCGTGATGCCCAACTTTTAAAAAATCTATATCCAAGTTATAATTTTTTATTAAGTCTTCCTCGACTTTAACTCCCGCGTCGCCCATGAATAAAAATTTACGATCGTTCAATTTTGTATAAACGACGACCGAATTGTCATTCTCATTGCCATGATCTTTATCGTTTAAAAAATATAATTTGTTTCCTTCTACGTTCAATTCCTCGATACATGAATAATATGGTATTTCCCTTCTCTTCAAATCGTCGATGAGTTCTTTTTCTAAACCGTCGTAAGCACCACAGTTGAAGATCACCTCACCGACTTTCATGTTTTCTACTATATTCGACGCATCTCCCATGTGATCGTAATCACCATGTGGTGATTATCGGTTACGCACACAAATTAAAGTTTTTTATTTCAAAGAAAAAAGAACCATCAAATTGATAATTCTCACATTTTTTGAATTTTATCATCAGTTATTACCAATGATTCATCATTGGTAAGTTTATATACATTATATTTATTTTGTTTTACCAATTCATTGTATAGTTCTTCTCTTTTTAAAGGATTAAATTCTTCTGCTTCACAATGAGGAATAATTATTCCATCAAATAACCCTAATGCATCAAAATTATCTAGATTGCAATAATTATCATCTAGTGAAAGTAAATGTTCTATATTTTTTGTAACTATATGAGCTCCACAAGAACCTCCAATATAAATTACACCATTTTTTATATAATTGATTATATGTTTATCGAATCTAGAATCCTTAATTTTCTTTAATGTTGCAAATGTATTACCACCACTTATATATAATAAATCAATATCTAAATTTATAAATCTATCTGCATTTTCTTCATCAAACACATATATATTTTCTTTGTTTATAAAACCATCATCACATAATCTATTATAGTACTTATCAGAATATATTTTTTCTTTTGTCGCCTTTTCATTTGGAATAAATAAAACTTTGCATTTATCTAAATCTTTATCTATATTACTTAGAATAGTATTTTTCGAATTCTCATTAATAAAATCACATGAACTAAGAATCATTTTCATTTCAATCACATCCTATTAACATTATATCATACCAATTCATATTCTCTAGCAATTATTCTATCATCAGAACAATATTTTATTACGTATTCATTATCTTGTTTACAAATTATTATTCCAACTGTATCATTTTCTTCAATTGTTTTTATATTTTTATTAATATAATTCATATATGTCATAATTTGACCTGTGTGTTCTTTCTTTAATTCAGTTACTTTCAATTCTACAACTGTATAACATTTATATTTAATATTATATAAAAGCAAGTCAATATAATTATAGGCATTTCCTACTTTAATTCTATATTCATTACCAACATAAGTAAAACCAGAACCTAATTGAATCAAAAAATCATCTAAATGATTTAGTATTAATTGTTTTAATGCATATTCAGTCAATTCTTCTTCAAATGAATTTGTTTTTATAATAATAGGATTTGGTACTAAATCATTAACATATAATTGTTCTTTAGTAATAAGTTTATTTTTAGTTTTATCACTTAATCTATCATATTCATGATTTTTTATTTTTTCTTGCAATTGTCTTTTGGACAAATTGTTTTTCTCACATATATAAATATAATATATGATTTCATCAATATTTTTAATTGTTATTAATTCTCTATAATGACTCCAACTCAATTTTGAACCCAGTGGGTTCAATTTTTCGTTGCTAAATACTTCATAAAATTTTCTCATTCCGTAAAGTGTTCTTTCATTATATTTTTTACCAACTTCTAACATTAGACTTTTAGAATATTGTTTAATTATATTTTTACCATATTCTTTACCAGCCTCACTTAAAAGTTTCCCTGTTTCAAAATATACACTAACTTTATGCCTATCTTTTGAGTAATCTTTGGCTCTATCATATATTTCACTTTTTATTAACTTTTCTTTTATCTCATTATAATAATTCATATTAGCTCCTTTCTATGGTGGGCATGTTTCAATTTCTAATTTATTATTTTTGATTTTAAACATAATACTTCCTTCTTGATCTGTTCTATATATCTTTGAATCTTCTAAATTATCTAACACACTAATATTTGGATGTCCATATCTATTATTCTTTCCTACGCTAATAACTGAATATTTAGGATTAATTTCATCAATAAAAGTTTTGCTAGAGCTTGTCTTACTCCCATGATGACCTACTTTTAATGCATCAATATTTTTTAAATTATATTTTTCTATTAAATCTTCTTCTACATCTACTCCTGCATCACCCATAAATAGAAATTTATGATTATTAAGTTCTGTATAAATAACTGATGAATTATCATTCTCATTACCATAGTCTTTGTTATTTAAAAAATATAATTTATTGTTATCAATATTTAATTCTTTAATACAAGAATAATACGGTATTTTCTTTTTAGCTAACACTTTAATTAATTCTTGTTCTAAATCATTAAACTCACCACAATTAAATATTACTTTCTCTACTTTGAAGTTATTTACTAAATTAATTGCTTCACCCATATGGTCATAGTCGCCATGAGTCAAAATTAGACTATCAACTCTATCTAAGCCGAGAGAATGCAAATAAGTCACAATATTATCTGAGACTTTATAATTCGATTTACTATCGACTATGCCACCCGTATCTATGAGTACGATTTTTTTATTATGTTCGGTTCTTATGATAGCACAATCTCCTTGTCCGACATCCATGAATTCGACGTGTAGACTTGAGTCTAACAAAGGCTTAACCTTCCATAGCAAACATAATGTGATCAAAATCACGGCCGTCTTGTAAATCGATTTTCTTATAAATAAAATCAAAACGGCATAGTACAAAATGAATATCCAAGCGTTCAATTTAGGAACGATGAATATAAATTGATTTACCTCGGCACATATCGTATTGAGTAACTCCAAACCGTTTATAAACAATCCGGTTATCGGTTCTAACCACCTAACGAAGAAAGTCAATAAACAAAGAGGATAGATGACAATCGAGACGAACGGAACGAACAACAAATTGAAAAACACACTTGCCAAATTGAACTTGTAAAAATTGTGTATCGTAATGGGTAAACTGAACAAATTGGCTACCAAACTTGTTCCAAATATTTTGTGTTTCTCTATCGTCTTCGAAGAATAGATGAGTCCAAAAGTTGTTACATAAGAATATATAAAGCCCACATCGAATATCATTCTATAATCGAAAAGTACGAGAATCACCCCTACTAAAAATAACAGTTTGAGTTTTGGAATTTGCCAATTCGCCCATTTGTCTACCGCCACAAAAGTAAATAGAAGTCCTGCCCTAATCACACTTGCGCCGAAGCCTGCCAAGAAAGCATAAAACCAAATGAATATGACGACATACAAATCGACGTTTTTCTTTTTTATTTTACACTTTTTTAAAATCTTCCCTATTATCACCGCAAACAAACCGACATGCATACCCGATATTGCAAATAAATGTGTCACACCATTGTCTCTATATTTCGAAAAAGTATCGTCATCCAACAACGATTTGTCTCCTATTATCATCGTATACAAATAATCTTTAATTTTAAAAGTCATCACCCTATCTATCACGGCGTTTTTGATTTTATAAAAAATGTTCATCGTTTTATCGATTACTTCTATCTCCTCGATAGTGCAAGTGTAATAAATTCCCTTATTGTATAAATATTGACGATAATCGAAAGTATTGGGAACTGTATTCTTACTCGGTATCTTCAGCTTCCCCTTTACAGCTACCTTGCTCCCTAACGGTATGGATTTCCATAGATCTTCTTTCCGGTCGGCCTCGTCACTATAATAAGAACACAAAAGTGTTTCTTCTCCATCGAGTTCGAAAGATATTTTATTGCTTGTCACACTCCTTTTGACGACTGTCCCTTCGAAAACATCATCATCTATTTGATAAATAGAATTTCTCTCGACAGCCATCGCCAAGAATAGATGAACAATTGTCCCGATGAATAAAAATACATAAAGTAAATTACCTTGAAGTACTCTTTTTATTTTGTTTTTCATCTTTATGTTTATTATTCAATTTCGAACTGAAAGTCACAAATTCAGCTTCCATGATACGCATGTTGTCACTCGAAAAAGCTTCGCCAAACTCCGCCTCCAAAGTAGGCCCCAATTCTTCCAAAAACTTTTCGTATTTTTCTTCTCCAAATCTCAAATAATAATTATGTAAAAATTTCCCCATATTCATCCTAAAATCTTTAACATCATTTTTCTTCATAATTCCCTCCTATAGTGTCAATTGATTTTTAATTTTTTCGTAAAGTGCTTCTCCGATGCCACTTACTTTTTGAATATCTTCGACTTTGTCAAAAGGACCATTGCTTTCCCGATATTCTATTATGGCCTTGGCTTTCGATTCACCTATGCCATCCAAAGTCAATAGCTCTTCTAAAGTTGCTTTGTTCAACGAAACTTTTTTATCCGATGACGGTTTTTGAGCATCGTCATTTTTATTTTGATCGTTTCCATTGACCGACGGACATTCGGTTATCGTAACGGTCTCACATTCACATTTTGGAACTTCACAAACCACTTCGTTAGCCATTTCCTTCTTTTTGAGTTCGTCCTTCGTAAAAACGTACACGACCATCTCATCGTTAATCTTTTTAGAAAGATTGATATTGACGGTTGTGCCATTCTTGCCTATTCCTCCTGCTGCGACGATTGCATCTTGAATCTTAGAACCGTCGTCTAATGTATAGACACCCGGTTTTTTGACTGCACCCTTGACGTCGACAGTCAACTGTTTAGATACTTCATCACCTTCATCAGTCACGTTTTCGAACTCATCTTCACAAAAGCATTCTTGACAATCGGAAACGTCGTGCAAACTCACATTGACATAGATAAAACTTCCTACAAGCGAAATCAATCCAAAAAGGATAGCCAATATGCTTACCAAGTTACGTTTAACGATCTCAAAAATATCTTCCAAATAGTTCATAACTTTTACCTCCCTCTACTATTATTCTACCGAAGAGTTTAAATTTTTCTCATTATTTTTTTCATTTTGGATAAAAAAGTGAACATTTGTTCGTATCTTCTTCCAAAAATAAAAATTGACAAATCTCGTCATTGCCAATTTTACTTTTTCTTTTGCCTATATACACTGCCTATTATCATAACTTTTGACTGTTTTTCATTTTCTGCTGAAAATACACCCTATTTTTCGACCGATAGCATAATGCAGGCATAATTTTTTGCCATTTTTTGTTAATCTATATACAAAAGGAGTACCGCGATGAATAAAGAAGTTATCTACGTACGTATCGACGAAGATCTGAAGAAAACCCTCGATATGCTTGCTTTAGAGGAGCAGAGAAGTTTAAACAATTTGGTTGTTCGCATCCTTTCTCGATACGTCGAACAAAAGAAAAAAGACACTGTCAAACAGTAGTCTCTCAGCCCAAAGGGCTTTTTAAATTTTCTAAAATAAATTTATTACATCTTTGATCGCGATCATGAGCATCAGTAACATCAAAAGTGCAAACCCTATCGAATTGATCGCATTTTCTATCTTTTGATTCATCTTCTTGCCACGCAACTTTTCGATGATCAACAATAGTACGCGACCTCCATCACATGCAGGGAAAGGCAAAATGTTGATAAATCCTAAATTCAAACTCAAGTATGCCATCAAATATATTACCGATTCGACACTCGTCTTCGCAGCTTCTCCAACAATCGAATACATTCCGACCGGACCTGATAAAGCATTCAAAGATAATTGTCCCGTACATAGAGACCAAATTATAGACCCCATAGAAGATATGATCGATCCCGATTTGACAAAAGCATACTCGAGAGCAGAAACAAATCCTCTTTTTTTGGTCGTATCTTGACCTATACCGAAGACTTTACTTTCTTTGCCGTCTTCACCTTTTACTATTTTAGGAAGAACTTCGTATTCCTCAATATCGCCATTCGGTTTCTCCACTTTGAACAAATATTCACTATCGTCATGATTCAAACTTAGTATGAGCATTATTTTATCCCAATTTGTAGCCTTTTTGCCATCGATACTTAACACTCTATCACCTTCGCGAATACCTGCTTCATAAACGGGGTACCCTTCTGGAACGACTCCGACTATGCTCGATTGATCGGATGATCCCCAAATCAATGCCGAGATGAACAATAGTAAGAAACCGGTGATAAAGTTCATAGTCACTCCGGCGATGAGAATTAAACATCTCTCCCAAATTTTCTTGTTGCACATATAATCGGATTTTTTCAATTTGACATCTTCATTGTCATCTTCATTGACTTCACCCGCAATCGCACAAAAACCTCCGATTGGAAACAAGCGAAGACTATAAAGTGTAGGATCTCCGGACTCTTTCTTTCTTTTGAAACTAAAAATCTTAGGACCCATACCTAGAGCAAACTCGTAAACGTATGCCCCTCTATTCTTGGCCGTTAAAAAATGACCCAATTCGTGAACGAATATCAATATTCCTAAAATTACTATCAATAATATAAACGCTATCATACGTGTTCCTCCTTAAATGAACGCCCTCAATAAGACGAAGACAATCGTCACGAAAGTGAGACTATCTATTCTATCTAATATGCCACCATGACCTGGTATCAAATTAGAAAAATCTTTGATCTCGTACTCCCTTTTGATCGCACTGTAAAACAAATCACCAAGTTCGCATACGAAACTCATCAAAGCGATAACCGGAATCACTGTCCACAAAGCTGCATTTCCAATCGCAGTCATATAGTACAAAGAAGATAAGATAGTTGCCATGACGACTCCACCTATGAAACCTTCTAAGCTTTTATTTGCACTTATCGCCGTGATGTTTTTGTGTTTTCCTATCATAACTCCTGTAAAGTATGCGAATGTATCGGTCAAGATAGTCACCAATAATATCAAAAAGAAATACATTTTATCGTAAATCATGATGTTAGTGAGCAAGTTGAGTGTTATTCCTATGAACATCACGAATCCCATCAACCAAAATGCATCTCTCGTCGTATATTTTTTTGTCTTGTAGTAAAATATTGAAGGCAACAACATAGCCAAGACGGAAAAAGATATATAACGATAATCGAGTCCGATCGTTCCATAAGTCAGCTCCCTATTGGAAAAGATCAGCAAAAGTATCACTATCAAACCTATTAATATAATACCTAAAGGATAGTTCTTCTTTCCCTTAAGTTCTATGATCTCTTTGAAAGCCATTACACCTAACAATCCTACTCCTATTCGAAATGGCCATCCGCCTATGATGAGAAGAGGAATACATATTGCAGCCATCAAAAGAGCACTCACAATTCGTTTTTTCATTCTATTCACCTATAATCATTATAGTTTAATTTGTTCAAAAAATAAAGTATTAATCGCGATTCATTGTAAAATGAGCCTTTAAAAATTCTTTTTCATGCACATCTTTTATATAATTGGTTCTATTTTTGAACATATTCTTCATCTTAGAAATATCGATCCTCGAATAATAAAAATCGTAAGTCATTCTTTCGACATAAAATTTGGCAAGTGCATATTTTCTCATCTTGAATTCTTCGATTATGGTAAAAATTAAAAAGGCAAAGACGAATATGTTGTTTTCGATCAATTCGAAGGCAAACAATATAGACGCCCCTAGAAAGAGAATGCTCATCGTCAAAGTGCAAATGTAAGATATTTTATAAGGTACGATCAACTCTACTAACGATTTTACGATCTTATATCCATCTAAAGGACAAATCGGCACCAAATTGAATCCGATTATGAAAGTATTGTAAGTAGATATAAATTCGAATGTACCATCATTCAAAAAACCTAAGTTGTATATTGCAAAGAAAACGTATCCCAATATCGTTTGAAAGAAAATGCCTCCTACAGCGATCAACAAATCTTCGAATATGTCGTCGCTTATTTTCCCTTCCATTCGAGTTAGTCCTCCAAATGGAAGTAGTTCGATAGAAAGTATTTTTCTTCCAAACAGTTTGGCCATCACGACATGTCCCAATTCGTGTACGAGAATTATGAAAAAAATACAAAATATGTATTTGAAATACCCTGTCAAAAGACTGACCAAGCATATCAACAAGGTCAAAGGGTGTAATCGAATTTTACTTGACGACTTCATCGTATTCTAAAAAGTCACTTCCCTTTTTAAAAGTCATGTATATTTTTTCCCCATCAGCAGTGCCCAAATAGTTTCCTTTGCTGACATAATCGTACAAAGACACCGACAAATTGGTCACATTCGAATACCAATAATCTACTTCGTCGATCCCTTGGATGATGACAGTATTCCCGTATCCTTCCTTTTCACCCATGAAGACGACGATTCCCGAATTGACGATCGGAACGAGGTAATTTTTTTTGACTTTGAGCTCGTATCCGTCTTTGTAATTGGCAATTTCTTCGTATGTCATCTCTTCTGAAAAAACTGTTTGATCGTTTTTTAGAAATTTTTCAAATGGCAAAACGTCTCCAAAATATTTATTATAAAGATTTGCTATTCCCGTGAAGGATATGTTTTCTCTGAGTACTTTTTCTTCGATAAAAGCCTCGCCTATTTCAGTAGTATTGATGGCGATCGTCGCAGCAAAAAATATTATGACGGCGATTAAAAACCTCGTGATCAAAAAATTGACGTATTTGCGTGTTTTATCGTCCATGTCTTTGTTGTTACCGACACTTCCACTCGTCACTTCGTTTCTTCGTTTTTTCATGCGCATTTTGTATTCTTCTATTTCGTTCATCACCGATTTCACCCATTTAATTTTATTTTACTGATACAAAAAAAAGAATAGCAAAATCGCTATTCTACGTTCAATTTTTCGACTAAATCCGAGTATTCTTTTTTGATTTCTTCCAGTCTATCTTCCGTTTTAGCTTCGAATCTCAAAGTCAAATTAGGACCTGTATTACTAGCCCGTACCAAAGCCCATCCATCGTCGTATTGGACTCTCACCCCATCTACGGTGATTATAGAGTACCCCTTCTCTTCGGCATACTTTTTGACTCCGTCGACTACCTCAAATTTTTTATGTTCGAAAGATGGCACTTTTATCTCAGGTGTACTATAGTACTTATTGAATTTACTGTACAATTCACTCATGCAGGTATCATTTTTAGCAATTATCTCCAACAATCTTAAAGATGCATATATTCCATCGTCGAACCCATCCCATCTATCTCTGAAGAAAAGATGTCCGGAGAGTTCTCCACCGAATGCCAAGTCCATCTCTTTTATTTTGTTCTTTTGATAAGAATTTCCCGTCCTATAGATGAACGGTTTTCCACCCAAACGTACAATTTCGTCTTCCAATTGCTTCGAGCATTTGACGTCGAACAAAGCAGTCTTATTCTCGACCTCCGGCATCAAATCATTCCAAATGACTGCCATCAAAGTATCGACACTGACAAAATTACCTTTTTCGTCGATTATACCAAGTCTATCTGCGTCTCCATCCAAGCCAATACCCAAATCCGCTCCATTTTCTATCACGCTTTTTTTCAATTGAGACATGTTCTCTTCGACACTAGGATCGGGATGATGATTAGGAAATGATCCATCCGATTCATCGTTGATGTAGATCGTCTCGACGTTCAATTTTTCAAAAATGTCGTGAACGACTATCGAAGGAGAAGCATTGGCAGGATCGACAACTACTTTCAGTTTTTTAGGCAAATCTATATCCTCGATCACTCGTTCTACATATGCACTTTTTATATCGACTTCACTTAGTGTACCGACACCTTCGGCGAACTTCCCTGTAACCGCGATATTGTATAACTCCTTTACACTTTCACCACAAGCATTGTTATAGTCACTCAGTGCGATTTTAAATCCGTTATCTCCGACTGGATTGTGACTCGCAGTGACCATGACTCCCGTATCTATACCTAAGTGGAGACATGCGAAATAGTACATCGGAGTCGTCACCAACCCCAAATATTTGACGTCCATACCTGTACTCAAAATTCCTTTTAACAATGCATCGGTGAGTTCTTCTCCACTGAGACGATTATCGTGACCGACGACACATTCTTTTTTCCCAAGGCTTCGCACCTTTGTTCCGTACGAAAGTCCGATTGTATAGGCAGTCTCTTTATCTATTTGAGTTCCATATTCTCCTCTTATATCGTATTCTCTAAATATTGTCTTGTTCAAATCTTTTTTTACTTCCATATTAACCGAATATTCCTTTCAAAATCCCATATGAGAAAATCATCATTATGACTCCTGCGATGAAGACACCCAAGAGAGCCGCTAAGAAACTTTTTTTCTTATCTAATCCTAGTAGCACAGCCAAAAAACATCCTGTCCATGCTCCACTTCCCGGCAACGGTACAGCCACGAATAGCATTATTCCCAAATATCCATATTTCTCTATCGAGCTTTTCTTTTTCAATGTCTTTTCTTTAAATCGAGTGATGAGTTGCCCCAATTTTTTAAATCTCATCAAGAATTCCAGCACAGCCTCTATCAAGAAAAGCACGAACGGGATGATGAGTATGTTGGCAACCATACATACTATGAAAGCCCAAAGCGGCTCGATATCCAACAAAGAAGCGGCGATCAATCCTCCGCGCAGTTCCAAAATCGGCATCAACGATATTATGAAGATGAGTGCATATTTTCCAAACAAACTGCCCGTAATTCCTCCAAATACTCCCAAAATGCTCTTGACTAGTTTACTTGCCATCGATAATCTCCTTTGCCAATTTGTATACATCCTCACCTATATCCTCGATACTGCGAGTCTTGCCTTCTACAGCACACGGCACATATTTGAACCCGAAAAGGTCGTTCATTTCCAAGTATGCTCTCTCCGCTGCTTTTATGTATTCATCGTTTTGCTCTACTTTATCTAACTCTTCAACTCTTTTAGTGCGAATTTCGAACACGTTTTGTGCAGGCATATGGAGAAATATTACTCCATCAGGTCTCGGTAACCCACACATATCGAATTCTAACTTATCGTAAAATTCGTATAATTCTTTTCGTTCTTCCTTCGTCGAAAGTTTTCCTCCTTGATGCCCCATATTCGAAGTAGTATATCTATCCAAAATGACGATCTTACCTTCTTCTAAGTTTTTTACAATCTCAGATGAATTGTAAAGCCTATCCGCGACATAATACAATCCAGCAACTTTCGGTGGAACACTCACCGGATCTTCAAAAAACGATTCACAGATGTGACTTTTTCCCAAAAGAGGCCCTCCTATGATCGCTCCTGTGGGTGTATCGTATCTCGGAAAAGGCATCGTAAATGTTTTGTACCCTTCACCATTTAATTTTTCTATCAACTTTTTACATTGAGTCTCTTTACCACTGCAATCGGTTCCTTCTATAATTATCAATTTACCTTTCATAAAATTTTACTCCTTTAACATATTAATTATACATTTTTAGAAACTTTTTGGCAATGCCCGACTCTCATCTTTGACAATGCACATGAATAACAGACATTTTGCAAGAACAAAAAAAGCACATAACTTTTTTGAAAATTATATGCTTTATTTTACAATTTCAACTTCTCTTCGATATAACCTTTAAGTCTCGTTATATGGATAGTAATTTGCTCCATTGTGTCCCTGTCACGCAGTGTAACAGTATCATTGGCAAGTGTTTCGTCATCTATCGTGATGGCAAATGGAGTACCTATCGCATCGCTTCTTCTATAACGTTTTCCTATACTTCCGGTCTCGTCATAAGAAACAGGGAATTCACTGCAAAGTTCGCCGAATATTTGTTTTGCTTTCTCGGCATGAACTTTTTTGATCAAAGGTAAAATAGTAACCTTATAAGGTGCTAAAGCTGGAAGAAGATGAAGTACTTCTCGCTCATCACCATCGGCCAAGATTTCCTTATCGTATGCATCACACAATACTGCTAAGAACAATCTATCCAACCCTACTGAAGGCTCGATGACATATGGAAGATATTTTTCATTTGTCTCGGGATCCAAATATCTCATGTCGACTTTCGAATGCTCCATATGGACACCTAAATCGTAATCGGTTCTATCGGCAATACCCCAAAGTTCGCCCCATCCCATCGGATACTTATATTCTATATCTGTCGTCGCTTTACTGTAAAAGGACAACTCCTCGGGTTTATGATCGCGATAACGAAGATTCTCTTTCTTGAGTCCCAACGTTTTCAAAAAGTCTAAACAAGAATTTTTATAAAATCCGAACCATTCCAAATCGGTTCCCGGCTTACAAAAGAATTCCAATTCCATTTGTTCGAATTCACGTACCCTGAAAATGAAATTTCCTGGTGTTATCTCGTTTCTAAAAGATTTTCCTATTTGACCTATTCCGAAAGGAACTTTCAATCTCATAGCTCTTTGAACATTGTTGAAGTTGACAAATATTCCTTGGGCAGTTTCTCCTCTCAAATAAACTGTACTCTTCGTATCTTCTGTGACACCGATGTGTGTTTCGAATAACAAATTGAACTTACGAATAGGCGTAAAATCGGCCGCCCCGCATGTCGGACATACGATGCCTTTTTCTTTGATAAAGGTTTCCAATTCTTCATTGCTCCAACCGTCCCCGGTCTCAGCACCTTCGGTGAAGTCTTCGATCATCTTGTCCGCTCTATGTCTACTTTTACATTTTTTACAATCGACCAAGGGATCGGCAAAGTTCGCCACGTGTCCACTCGCAACCCAAACATTTGGATTCATCAAAATTGCCGAATCCAAACCGACATTGTATATGTTTTCTTGAATGAACTTTTGATGCCAAGCACGCTTGATGTTCTCTTTTAGTTCTCTTCCCAAAGGACCGTAATCCCAAGAGTTCGATAAACCTCCATATATTTCACTACCTTGAAAAACATAACCATACTGTTTAGTATACGCTACGATATCTTCCATTTTCAAATTTTTCATAAATCCTCCTAAATTTCTTGTATGACTGCGATGATCATCGGCTTAGATTCCGTCTCGCTGTAAAAATATTTGCCCAAATGTTCTCTAATTTCCGTTTTGATGTTGTTGTAATCGACATATTCGGCTGTCGTATTTTTGATAATGATATCTTCGCTTATTCTCTTTATCTCGGAGATAATCTCCGAAGAATCTTTGACATATATGAAGCCTCTCGTCGTAACTTCGGGTCCGACCAATATTTGTTTGGTTTTTTTCGATAGACTTGCACTTACGAGCACTATTCCGTTTTCTCCTAAAACTTCTCTATCTTTGATGACCAATTCTCCGACATCTTCTCCCATCGACCCGTCGATCAACGTTTCGTTTATCTTTATGGTCTCTGTCTTCTCTTGCAACACGCCGTTTTCGATCGTGACGATCTCTCCATTTTGTTTCAAAATGATGTTTTCATTTGGAATACCCAAACTAGAAGCTAAGTTGGCATTACCGACCATGTAACGATATTCGCCTTCGACAGGCATGACGTATTTCGGTTTCAATAAATCTATCATCATCATCAAATCTTCAGTACTCGCATGATGCAATATATTCTTATCTTTTGGAATGGTGAAAGACTCGACATTCATGAGAGCCAATTCGTTTTGTAAATCGACTAATCGCTTTTCATTGTAATCGTAAGATGGCTCGGCAAACAAAATAGTGTCGTGTTCTTTCAAGGTTACGAATTTGTCGTATCCATCGACTATTTTACGAACATTGTGATATTGGTTTTTCTTATTGTCGGAAACCATGATGACCGTCTTACCATCTTTCAGATCGTCCAATGTGCCAATCGTTCCTTCTTTTACACTCAAATATTTGTTTTGAACAGCCATATTGATCAAATTTTGCAACTTGTGTCCCATGATGACGACTTTTCTATGTGTATTGTCCAAAGAGTTGAAAATTTCTTGTATCGTATATAGATGATCGTCGAACAAAGAGATGATCAATCTTCCAGGTGCTTTGTTGACGATGTCCTTATAAAACTTTTCGAACTTGTGATTTGGACTCGTATGTCCTACTCTTTCGGAGAAAGAAGATTCACTCATCAAACACAAGACACCGAGTTTTCCTACATAAGCAATTTTTCCCAAGTCCATACTGTAACTTCCCGTCATAGATGGATCTATCAAAAAGTCTCCTGTGTAAACTATCGCTCCGTCTTTCGTATTGACGACATACATCACCGCGTCGGGTACCGAATGATTTATGTTTATTGGAAAGACACTTACCGATCCAAAGTTTATCTTGTGATGCGCTGTAATTTCGATGACCTTATTAGCATCGAATCCGTTCAACTTCAAATATTCTATCGTATACTTCGTCGCAAAAATTTTGATTCCAGGTAATACTTTTACCAAATCGAAAATTCCATCGACATTTTCAGGATGAGCATGCGTCAAAAAAACGCCTCGTATCCTCTTTTTATTTTTTACGAGGTAATCGTAATCGGGAATGATGTAATCTATCCCGTACATTTCCTCACTTACAAATTTGATTCCCACATCGAAAATGAAAATCGCATTATCGACTTCTATACAGTAGGTATTCTTCCCATTTTCGTTGAGGCCACCTAATGCCATTATCTTAATTTTACTCATATAAACACTTTCCTTTCAATTATATAATTTTATAATAAGTTAAACAGATAAGAAAATTATAACACAAAAAAAGAAGAAAGTCTAACGTCCTCTCTCTTTTTCGTCGATTAGTTTAGAAATATGAACGATTTCTAAATCTTTATATTCGAGTTCATTCAAAATTACCTTCAAACTTTCCAGTTTGGCCGATGAAGTTAAAAGGATGATGCTTCCCGGCTCGATGGCATTTTTGGCCTCGATTAAATTTGTACTTGTAAGTTTTATTTTGGGGTCTATTAGAAAGTACTTATTTTTTTTGCAAAGAGCTTCATCGCTCACATCTTTTAAGCAAAGTTTACTTGCGTCTTTAAGTTTGGAATTTAAAGAATTGAATTTTTCTTTAGTGGATGCTCCATTTAAAAGTTCTACATTTTCATTGGGTTCGATCATTTCATCGACAGCTAAATTGTATTTTCGGTTTGAGGAATCTAGATAGTTTACAATTTCTTGATTATCCGAAACTACGAGACTCACCTGTCTTTTGTTTTTGTTGCCCGCTAAAATGTATTTATCTTTGTTATCTTCTAAAGATTTTTCGGGTTTTACATAATCATATACGAGATAGTTTTCGTTGAACATTCCAAAATCGTGCATGGAAAGATAACTTTCTTGATTATTGACTGTACGACCAAATTTCCCTGGCACGATGGTGTTATCTTCTTCATCGATGACTGCATCTATAGGACTTTCTTCGTATTCTGCACTTACTGCTTTTATTTCCTGCATCAAGTCGCTCTTATTAGCTACTAAAAGGCTAACTTTATCGGTAAAGTAAAAGCTGAACGCGACGATCGCAAAACCACCTATCCACTCAAAGATTCTTCGCATATTAATCACCTATTTAAATTTATGATCATTTCACAATTTTATTCAGCATTTACGATATCTTCTTCACACTCTTCTTTTTCTTCTACGGGTTCCAAATTGTCGTCTCGACATTTCTGAGATGTCATAAACGATACTTGATCTGCTATAATCTCATATGCATAAACTTTATTATCTTCTTTATCGACATAATTGTTATTTTGTACGCGAGCCTTGACCGAGATGATATCTCCTTTCTTACAAAACTCACAAACCTTTTCGGCAATGACATTCCAAACAGTACACGATATAAAATCGGTCTCATAAATGCCATCAGAGTTTTTATACGGTCTTTTGACAGCCACAGTAATATAGCAGTTGTTCTTCCCTTCCAATTTTTTTAAAGTGGGATCTTTTGTAAGCCTTCCCACCAAAAACAGTTGGTTCATAAGTAGTTCCTCCTTTCTGCCATCACTATAGCAAAATCTTCTATGCCAAAGCAAAGACCAAAAAAGTTTATTTTGACATACAAAAAATGTAAATCTCGTCAGTATTTACATCTTTTTGTACAAATATAGTTCAAAAAACGTCAATTGGTATCTCAAAATTCGATTTTTAGTATCAAAAACCAAAAAAGTAATAAACGATGATCGTACTGGCGATTATTCCGACTAAATCGGCACTCAGACCAGCTTTGAGAGCGTATCTAATCTTTTTGACTCCGATACTTCCAAAATATAGAGTAACGACGTAAAAAGTAGTATCGGTACTTCCTTGTAAGACGGAAGCCAACCTTCCTATGAAAGAATCTGTTCCATAGTTCATGAAGATATCCGTCATGATAACTTGGCTCGCCGCTCCACTTATTGGACGCAAAATTGCCATCGGAAAAATAGATGTCGGAATCATCGGCCCTAAAAAGTTCGATAACCCCGAAAATATGAAGTCTAGAATCCCACTATGTAAGAAGATATTGACCGCGAAAACCATCGCCACTGTAAACGGAAATATGCCAAAAGCGCTTTGAATTCCATCCGTCGCCCCTTTGACAAAAGATGAATAAATATCCACTTTTTTGGTAATTCCATAGACGACGATTCCTCCGACCATCAAAGGAATCAGCAATAAAGACACTGTGTTCATCTATTTTTCCTCCTTATCAAATAATCGACGCTTAGCCCGGCAACTGTCGAACAAAGAGTTGCTGCCAAAGCTGGACCGATTATTTCGCTAGGATTTGTGCTTCCGAACATCGCACGTAAACTTATTATTGATGTAGGTATCAATGTTACTCCCGAAGTATTCAAAACTAAAAATGTTATCATGGCCGGCGTTGCTGTGTCTTTTTGGGGATTCAGTTCCTGTAGTTTTTCCATCGCTTTCAGCCCGAATGGAGTTGCGGCACCACCAAGTCCGACCATGTTTACTATGATGTTAGAAGCGATGAGTCCCAATGATTCGTGTCCTTCCGGAATACTCGGGAACAACCGTTTCAATATGAAAGAAAACTTGTATGCTACTTTTGAAAGAAGACCCGAGTCGCTTGCAATTTGCATCAATCCCATCCAAAGAACCATCACCGGTAACATTGTAAGAAACATCTCCAAGGCTTGCGCTGAACTTTTCAGTACTTCATCGTTCACTAAAGAAATGTTGCCACTGATAAAACTGTAAACGATACCTATTAGTAATAAACCGCCCCATACCAAACTTACCATTTAAAAAACTCCTTTATTTTCTCCCACCAAGTTTTAGGTTTTGGTATTCCTTCGGCATATATATTGACTTTTTCGTATACTTTTCCATCTAATGACACCGAAATAGTGCCGATTACTGTAGAACGTTCACCTACTTCTACACCTTCGTAAAGTTCGACTTCTCTTTTGACTTTTTTATGCTCTTCTTCAGTCAAAAGCATCGAAAACGAAGAAGAAGTATAAACTTTATATCCCGGTTTATAATTGATCATCAAATTGTCTTTATCGATCAGAGTATATTTCTCGTACATTGAAAAGTACTTTTCATAAAGTTTTTCATGCGTATCGAATCTATCGGCATCGACGAATGTTGCGATCAACAAATTCTTATCATCCTTCGAAGCAGAAGATACGAAGGTATGTCTCGCCCGAGGAGTATAACCTATTTTTCCCCCTGTCGCATATTTATAGTCGGTAATCAATTTGTTTTTATTGTACCATTCGTACGATCCAAAATTTGTTTTAACCGAATACTTCTTAGCTTTGGTTATCTCCCTAAATTCTTCGTTTTCCATCGCTTCTTTCATGAGCAAACACATATCATTGGCCGTGCTTTTATTTTCAGTCTCATTATCTAGACCATGAGGATTAGAAAATTTTGAATCGTGCATTCCGATCATCAACGCTGTGTCGTTCATGAGTTTGGCAAATCCTTCCGTACTTCCCGCGGTATATTTTGCA
Organism: uncultured bacterium; assembly: GCA_948433885.1. Taxonomy (GTDB): domain Bacteria; phylum Bacillota_I; class Bacilli_A; order RF39; family UBA660; genus RUG11867. The sequence continues at coordinate 28,033 of CAOJEC010000003.1, forward strand.
ATAGTCATCGCCGCATCATTACCACTTCGAAGCATCAGTCCATATAATAAATCGCGCATGGTCATCTTTTCTTGAGGCTTCAAATAAATCGAGCTTCCATGCACTTCCAATATTTCTTCGCCCGCCGTGACGACATCATCCAAGTCTACATACTCCAAAGCAACTAAAGCAGTCATTATCTTCGTCGTCGACGCGAGTAAATACTTTTTATCTCCGTTTTTAGAATACAAAACTCTTCCACTATCGGCATCCATGACTGTAATCGCTTCGACAGCATGAACACTACTTACAAATAATAAAGAAACTACCAAAAATACAATTACTTTTTTCATACTATCACATCTAAATATATGTGAACTTCTAAGAAAAAGAAGTTGCGAATGATTTTATACAAAAAAATCATAAGCATCAAAAAAGCCATCACTTACATGATGACTAAAATTTTATTATCAAACTGCTTGATAAGGATCCGTCATAATACCTGTTCCTCTCAAGGTTTTCACGTAATCTGCACTTAAATTTACGACCGGTGCTACGTCACCATTAATATTGACATCCGTAGCAGCATTGAAATTACCGTTATACATCATAATGAAAACAACAGCACTACCGTAATATAGATGAGAAGGCGAGAGCGACCAATAATTTGATCCTCTATATAAATAATAACTTTTATTGTCTGTATAATATTTTCCTGATCCTGCAGCTACTATTTCATCTGCTGTTATTAACCCTACTGGATATGTCAATGCCCCATTTCCTTTATTCGTGTCATTCACTGTAAATGCGTCGTTCTTTTGTGGACATTTGAAGGTTGGTGTTACTCCTGTATATCCACTGAATGATACTCTCATTCTTGCATTAGCTCCGTACGCTGTTGCTTGCGTTCCATACCCTAGTCCTGTATCACTACTCCAACCTGTTGATGCCTTTCCTGGTGTGCTTCTATCATTACAAAACAATGTATCTGATACTGCATTTCCATAACCTTTATCAGCTATATTTGCCTTGTACCATGCATCTACTACTCCTTTGATTGTCGAGTCTGCTATATTAGTTTGTGCTTGTACTTTACTTGTACTTGCTGTCGATCCTGAAGGTCCATACATCCACCCTAGATATTTGTTGTCGTTATAATTTGTGTTGTATGCAGTACCTCCAATAAAGCTATTAGAACTGCTTGCTCCATTCGCATGGCTTTGTGTTCCATCGTACATTATTCTTAAAGACCCATCTCCATTGACTCGGATGATCCTCCAATAGAATCCTGCAAATTTGACATAATTATTTGTCACTGCTCCTCGATAGTAATAACTTGTCCCATAGTCGTCTTCCATCTCGAAGACTCCTTCTGCTGTCGTTGCTGGATCATCGAAGCCATTCTTCACACCATTTGAAGTAATGTTCAAAGTCGCTAGAGTCTCTTTCGCAGGATCTTTCTTCTTCCAATGTGCAAACAATGTTTGATTTCCAGTTATAGATACTTTTGTCGAAGATGTCACTTGTGTTCCTCCACTAGTCGCGGTGAACCATCCTAAGAATTCATAACCTAGGTATGTAGGTGTTGGAAGTGTTCCATATGTAGAATCATATGTTACTGTCTTGCTTCCTGTTGGAGTTGTTCCTCCGTTTGGATTGAATGTTACACTGAAGGTCTTCGGTGTGTAGTTCGCCGTGACAGTCGCATTGCCATTTCCCATTGTGAAGTTGTTACCATTTACTGTTCCGCTCGTCGAACTCCAATTTGCAAAGTTGTATCCTGTCTTCACAGGTACATTCAACGTTTTTGTTGAGCCATAATACATACTTTGTGTTGTCTCTCCACCGTATGTTCCTCCATTGGCATTGATTGTCAATGTATATTGGTTTCTTGCATAATTGTAATCTATCTTATTTTGTACTGGTGGATACACTGTCTCTGCTTTTATAATTAAACTTTGGAATGCTGGACTAGTGAACCCTATATATGTCTTAACTTCAGGAGTGACTGTCGTACCATAAGCTGCTTCCCCTTCATCGGTGTCGGCACTTACTAAGGTATATCCTGTTCCACTCACGTTCATTTGATGATGATATACGATGTACTTGTAGTCGTTTACTTGCCAATTTGCTGTTAGAGTCGAATTCTTCGCTTCACTCATAGTGAATTTTGTGCCTTCTAAAGTTCCTCCATTCACTGTCCAACCAGTGAAGGTGTAACCAACTCTCGTCGGATTCGATATTTCTATCGAAGAATTGAAATCTATATTTTGATTAGTCTCTTCACCATACGTTCCACCATTCGCATCGATCGTAAGTTGATATTGTTTAACTTCCCACCTGGCAACTAACTCAGCATCACTTATTCCCATCGTGAACAAGTTGTCTTCTATACTTAAAGATACCCCTTTGATATCCCATCCTACAAATGTGTAACCTGCTCTCGTCGGACTTTCGATAGTCTTTGTCTCTTCGTTCTTTAGTAAGTATTCTTGTGGTGAAGCGTATTCTCCCCATGTACCTCCATTTGGATCTATTCTAAGTCTGTAATATCTGTATTTCAAAGGTTGTCCTACGTCGAATGAGGTATTGAATATTGCATCTAAATCATCGGATTGATCAATATCGGGTAAATTGTTCAATGTTATTTCTAAGTTGTAATAATAAGTTTCTCCTACAGGTACCGATAGTTCACTTGCCATCGTTTGAGTAAGTGGTGTCGAAGACGTTGGAACATTGCTAGATGGTAGTATTTCTTTGTATTCACCATCTTCTTCGGCACTATAAGTAAGTCTAAAAGTGAGACTATCATTCAAATAGGTATTAATCATATTATTCCAGTCTAAACTGAGAGATGCCTCCGCTGTACCAGTATTCTCGATCAAGAACTTCTTGGTGACTGTCTCTCCAAAACCTAGTTCAGCGTCTATACCATTGTCATTATCCGCGAACCTTAAAGAAAGAGTTGCCATCGACAAAGAAGTATCCTGTTTTTGGGTTGTACCTGTTGCCGTGAAATAAGCATATGATACTGCTCCTATTATAGTGATAATCATCAATGCAATAACTATTGTATATAACGTTTTGGTTTTCTTATTCATATTGTCACTCCTAACTGATTTTTGACACATTAAAGACTGGCGCTTCCACCCTTTTTTGCTTTTAATAGACATTAGAATATTCTCTTTTTCTACTGAGATAATCTTCGTCTACTATATCTTATACTTGAGATTATACCCCCCCCCCCGAGCTTTTTGTCAAGAAAAAAAACACACTTTTTTCTGTGTTTTTAATCTACATCTGTACGAGATAAAATCTCTGCAGGCGTTTTCCTGATCGTTGAATACACCGGAACTAATCCGACGAAAATATTGAGCAAATATAATAGAATTATTGCTACGAACGCGACGAATGGATTCATCACGAACATGTTTCCAAAAAACGATATTGATGCAACTTCTTTCATGATAGATCCCATCAAGATAACTCCTGGAAGTCCTGCAAACGTCGTTATGACGACGATCTCTCCTAAGAACATCTTATAAATGTCTTTCTTTTTTACACCGATAGCTCTATAAATACCGACTTCTTTAATTCTAGATAAGAATGATGCTCTTATTATCAAGAATATTTCGATAAAGCTTATAGCTAAAAGCACTCCGGCCAAAATCAAGGCTTCGATAATACTATTTTCGACTTGATCGATATAGTTCTCTCTAAGATTTTCGTAATTGTCTTTTGCGGCATATCCCTTCTCTTGAAGAGTATTTATCATGGCTTTTTTATCGTCCGCTGCAATGAGCATGTGTGGATTTTTTATAATGATGTTGTATTTATAAGTGTTCGCATTGACTAGATATTCATCAAGTCCATCATTTGAAGAATAATACCCAACTACTTTGAGTTCTTTACCGTCCAATTTGAAATCGATAGCTTTTCCAATTGGCATTAGATTTTTATTTGCTATATTGACTATGACTTCATAATTGTCGATAGGCCAACTGCCTTCTTTTAAAACTATATCGTCCTTGCGATCTTCATATTTTTCTATTCTTACCGCTGACTCTACTATTTCATCTTGACTAGTACTTGTACTAAGAAAAGTATTATCGAGGATGTCGATCATAACGTCTTCATAAAAGTAAATACAAGGATCTTTCGTATCACTAATACCGACGATTTTAAAAGTCATATCACCTTTAATCATGTCTAAATCGATGAAATCTTCGTAATCGTGTATATCTAACATCTCGATAGTAATATCTTCTTCTTTAGCGCGATCGATGACGAACTTGTCGATGACGATCTCATTAGAATTCGAAGGATATTTACCATAGACGATATTTTCCTCTTTCAGCAAGTTTATGCTCGCAAGTGATCCTGTTATTCTTTTTGGAACGTCGGTTAATTGCCATATTTTAGGATTGCTGATAAACATATTTACTATGGAATCGCCAGGAATGACATACTTGACACCTGCTAATTTTTCGATACTGAGATAATCTTCTATCTTGTTTGCTTTATTCTCGATAGAAATGTACTCTCTATGAGCAGTCAAGAAATTCTCATCTTTGATATTGGTCACTCCGAACATACTAGACAGTGCATACGTGATAAATATTGCTGAGAAGAAAAATCCTAACAACAATATCTTTTTCATTTTAGAGTAATTTAGGACTTTTTTTAGACCCGTTTTCAACATCGTAAACGTATTGTATATAGACGAATATCTAATCTTATCTTCAAATTTCAATTTACTCATGTCGTATTCTTTGGAATCGAAATCGTCTTGTTTGATCTTCTTATAATGGTCGTCGACAAACTCGATAGCCGAATTTTCGTCGACAACTTCTATTTTGACATTATCGTCCCCTTTTATATAGACGTTGCCATTTTTGACGACTATATCGAAATGCATTTTTTCTTTTTTATCAGAATAGATCACCACCTCAGAATCACAGCCTGCAGCTTTTTCGACGTTCTCAAAATCTTTCAAATATATCTTATTATCTATTCTATAATCCAATTCATTCTCGTGATCATTTTTTAAATCGGATACAATTTTTCCATCGACTAAATTTATTATTCGAGAAGCATAAAAGTGCGCCAAATCTCTTTCATGAGTTACCAAAATGACGAGTTTTTCTTGAGAAATTTTCTTTATGATGTTCATTATTTCGATAGTATTCTTAGAATCCAAATTGCCTGTCGGTTCGTCGGCGATTATTACATCTGGATTTTTGACCAAAGCACGTGCTATACCTACTCTTTGTCTTTGTCCACCTGACAAATATCCGGCGAGTTTGTCTTTATATCGATACATGTCTACTGCATTCAATATGTAGTCTACACTATATCTTATTTCGCTCATGTTTTTGATTCCTATCATCTTTAAAGATAACGCGACATTTTCGAAGACAGTCAAATTATCCACCAAATTGTAGTCTTGAAAAATATATCCTATCTTCAATACGCGAATTTTATCCTTACGATTATTTCCATTTCTAGCCATCTTTTCTCCATCGATGATGATCTCACCAGAGTTCACTTTATCGAGTCCACCGATAGCATTCAACAAAGTAGTTTTACCTGAGCCTGAAGGACCTAGCAATGCGACTAATCCGGTCTCGTCCAATTCCAATGAAGTGTTATCGATGACATGAATCTCGTTTTTCTTATGACGAAAGAAATACTTATTTACATTCTTTAAAGTTATCATCCTTACACTTCCTCTCTATATGTATTCATTACCGAATCTTTGAACAATTTATGTGCATATCTATTCGAAATGCATAGACTCATCAAAGTCAATACTAAATAAACCATGACATAATCTTTAAATGTGAAGAATTTGACCATATCGCTTATAAATTTCCACGATATAACATCGATCCTAGTCAAATACGTTAAGACTAGAAATACTAAGAAGGCAACATTTATGTCGACTAATAGTTCTATATTCAATAAACTGTTCGATACTTTTTTAGTCGCGCCCAAAATTCTGATCGTAGAAAAGTATACATTGCGAGATTTTAATATTATCTTTATTATGAAATAACTGATGAAAAACAAAGCAGCTGTCGCGATTATGAATATAACATTTCTAAATATTTTGATTATTCCCATAATCTGCTCATTCATATTCACTAGATTATCTTTCATGAAGTAATAATCGTAACCTGTATCTTCTAAAAATTTTAAAGTTTCATCCGCCTTGAGCAAATCGTCCAAAAATAAACTGATTTGATAATCTCCTTTTTCGAACAACCTAGCATAATCGTTCGTATTTAAGAACACTACATCGGCAACTTCTTCGTATGAATTGGCTTCCACAAAATTTTTGTAGTTTTCCTTATTTATCAAATTTGCAATTTTTAGTTCCATTTCTTCTGTATAGTATATATTTGAAGTAGACACATTCAAAAGGGATTCGACACAATCGTAATTTTTACAAGCATTACTCCAAACAGCAGGAATGAAAACTTCTCCTTCCTTTACCTTGGAACTCGTTCGCACCATGACGGCATCATTAGAAATCATTCCCGGATTTCTATCGTCTATCTCGAAAGAGATTTTATTCTTTTTATTCGTAATCATCGTTTTGATATCTTCGAACATTTTATCGGAAATGTAAACCGTGACCCCATCGTCGTCACTATCATTGTAAACGACACCACTTATCTCGACTTTAAAAATATTATCGATGTTCTCTAATTGTAAATTGTAGCTTTTTGTGAAAAATTCATCTAAATAATATTTGATATAGGAATCTTTATATGATTCGACGACTATTTCATTATTTGCTTTTCCCAATTCCCCTTCATCAACATGATCGAGTTCATTTTTTCTTTTGAAAGAAACCATCGAATAAAACGAATAATGCTCATCATATATTGTTCCATTTGCATCCAACATCAAATCGTCTTTTTCAATAAAATCTACATTTTCTACATTTCTTAATTTTTCGATTTCCTCTTCAGTAAATGCTGTTTTGTCTTTTTTATTGACTACAACGCGTTCGGGATCGTTTACGTAGAATAGAGAGTTGTACCCACCCAATGAATTCGAAAAATCTTGCTTTTGGATATTGGAATACTCTGAGAAAACCAATAAAGTCAAAAAGAAATATACCGCGAACAAAAGAGCAAATTTGGTCTTTATATTGAACGCATTTCTGAATCCCAATTTGAGTTTATTTTTAAAGATCAAATCGTCATACGAGACGAGCTCAGCATCACATTTTTCATAAGATTTCAACTTTTTGTCTTCGATAATCTTACCATCGCTCATGGAAATCTTTCTCGTCGCATATTCTTCGACTTGATCGTAGTTATGAGTGACTATTACTACCAATTTTTTCTTAGATATTTCACTTAGAAGTTTCAATATACTTTTTGCACTTTTCACGTCCAAATTACCGGTTGGTTCATCTGCGACGATGATAGGTGTATCTTTGGCCAATGCTCGCGCAATCGCCACGCGTTGTTTTTGCCCTCCCGACAACTTCGATGCCTTGGTATTTTTGTACTTCTTCAAACCGACGACATCTATTATCTCGTCGACCTTTTTCTTTATTGCGCGTTCATCACAACCGTTTAAAAGAAGCACTAATTCGACGTTTTGTCTAACCGTATAACTATTTACTAAATTGAAGTGTTGGAATATGTTTCCTATGTAAGTTCTACGATAATTTTCATAATCTATCTCCGTATAATGACTCGTTTCCTCGCCATCTATGTACATTTCTCCTTCTTCATAAGAATCTAGTCCTGAAATGACATTCAACAAAGTCGATTTACCACTTCCAGATTCTCCTGTGATGACGACAAACTCGCCCATTTCTAAATCCAAATTTATTCTACTAAATCCTGTAGAAATAGATTTCTTATTGCGATAAAACTTCGAAACATTCTTAAGTGAAATTATACTCATCTATTCATCTTCCTTTCCTTTAAATATATCGTTAAAATCGCGATATATGTCCTTATATTTGTATCCTAAAATACATTCCAAATTTACGTTTTCCATGCTTTTATATATATTGTGATCGATATTCTCATCTATTTTTCTAAAACTCTCGATGAGCTTTTTGATTTCTATTCTCTTTCCTGCATCGTGTTCAGGACGTTTCGTAAAATCGCATGCACAATTGATAAATTCCAACTTATTGAAACGTACCCAATTCAAAATATCTCGTTCCTTTATCAAAGTCATAGGTCTTATCAATTGTAGTCCGTCGTAATTCGAACTTGTCACCTTCGGTACCATCGTCTTGATTTCGGCTCCATACAACATGGAAAGTAAAGTTGTTTCTATGACGTCGTCGAAATGATGTCCCAAAGCAATTTTATTGCAACCTAATTCTCGCGCCTTGTCGTATAAATACCCACGCCTCATCCGAGCACACATATAACATGGACTATCTTTAGCTATCTTCGAAATGACCTTGAAAATATCGGTTTCGAATACTTCGATATCCAAATTCAATATTTTCGCATTTTCTTCGATTTTTTCTCTCGCCTGTTTTTCGTATCCCGGATCCATGACCACATACTTTAACTCGAAAGGAAATTCTCCATGCTTCGCTAATTCTTCCAAAAGTTTAGCTAACAAAAACGAATCCTTTCCTCCAGAAATACAAACCATGATCTTGTCGCCTTCTTCGATGAGATTGTAATCCTTGACACCTTTTACGAATTTGGCCCATATTTCCTTACGATAAGTTTTGATGATACTTCGTTCGATTTCTTTATATTTTTCCATATCGACTCTCCCATCTAATTCGTTTTAAGAGTACCATAAAGTGACTACCTTTGCAATAAACAAAAAAGTAAATTTTACAACACAAAAAGTTAAAAATTGTTTCGAACACCAGGCAATTATGAATAATTGGAAAAACTTTTTCAAAAATTCGATTCCAAAAATTATTTTTTGTAGATAAAAAAATGAAGATCGCATCTCCATTTCATTCTTCACTATTTAGCAGTGATTATCACATGTCGTATCGTTGTTCTCGACGACTTCTTTTATCAAGTTTTCGAAAATCACTTCTAGTTCACTTCTTTGAACATCACTCAAGTCGTCAAATGGACTTTGAGTATCTCCGAGCTCTACCGACCCCGTATGAGCACTTACGACCTTGCCATTTCTAACGCCGACGACCAAAGGAAGATATATTCTCTTCTCGGGCACTACATGTTCTACACCATCGTCATCTTTGATCGAATAGTTTTCCAAATGCTCGTCCAACAATTCCAACAATCTATAATAGTCTTGGTCTGCTTGTTCGGTCTCTACAGGTTTATTATCTTTGACTTCATAAGTATTTCGTTTGCCTGTCATGTCTACGTATAGGACATTTTCTAAACAAGAACAATCGATCTTTTTTAGAAGTGACGGAACGATACTTCTACACCAAGGACAATCAGGGGCTCCAAAATACACAACTCCAGTTCCTTCGGCCAACAGTGCAACCGCATCTTCTAAAGTACCGTACTTTACCTTGTTATCTTTATCTATACTCAATTTTTGATACGTTTGTCCTGTACTCGACTTTTCTCCGTTCAATTTCTCATATTCTTCTTTGAATTTAGCCGCGTCCATCGATCTAGGTTTAAATATCATAATTCCTACTAGCAATATTAAAAGTCCCGCGATGACTCCACCGATTATATAATGTTGCCGTTCCAATTTAATTTTTTTCATTTGCATCAAACCTCCATAAGTTCGGCTTCTTTTTCTTTGATCTTTTCATCAATTACTTTGTTATATTTGTTTATGAGTTCTTGAATATCTTCCAAAACTCTCTTTTCTTCATCTTCGGGAAGTTCTTCGGCCTTGACTTTATTATTTCCATCTTGACGTATGTTTCTAAGTGCGACTTTCGTCTCTTCACCCATTGTCTTAGCCTGTTTGACATAGTCTCTTCTTTTCTCTTCGGTTAGTTCAGGCAAAGTCAAAATGACCATTTCTCCATTGTTCGTCGGATTGATACCCAAATTGGCCTCTTGAATAGCCTTTTCGATATCTTTTAATGTACTTCTATCGAAAGGTTTGACGAACAATTGTCTAGCTTCAGGTACTGTTATATTTGCCACTGCATTCAAAGCAGTCGGAGCCCCGTAATATTCGACCATTATTCCATTTAACATTCCCGGATTAGCGCGTCCTGCACGAACAGTCGTAAGTCTTTTTTCCAAAGTCTCTATGGCTTCCTCCATTTTAAATTCTACATCATCTAAATGATTCATAATCAATAATTCACCTTTTCCTTGACAATATTATAATAAATAACGCACTACCTCGTCAACCAAATTAAACAAAAAATGCACCCGCTGAGGTACACTTTGTTCATTCTTCTATCTGAGTTTGACTTAAAGACACTCTACACAAGTATCGTTTAGACATCTGATGCTGCAAAGACAATCTAAGTTTATGGTAAAGAAACTGTTCGTACTGACGTATGGATAAAGTCCTGTATCTTCCGTATTCGGAGCCAAGACCCTAAAAGTTGCTGCATTGCATTCGAGTTTTTCAATTCTGAAAACGTTCGAACATTGTGCAGGATCCGTACAAGTTGTGATGTCTTTACTTATTGGCATTGAGACAGCATTTTGCCCACTTGGACAGCAAGTATAGAGCATTATAGGTCTCGTATTGCATACGCAACAAGTTGTTCCACACCCTAAGACTGGTCTATCGCATGAATCTAAACAGCTTTCAGGGCAAGATGCATTTTGTTGCAAAATCAATATCACTTGTAGTATTTCCGCTATGCCGTTCGTTTCATTATTATTGTTAGACATAATATTCACCCTTTCATTTCTTTCATTAATAATCTATGATTAATTGTTAAAATAGTGCATATTTCGTCGAACAGTTTTCAAATTAGTATATTTTTTATTTAAAACGTTGTATAATTATGAACAGGTGATAAATATATGGGTTGGGAATATTTGATAATTGCTTTGGTACTCGTCGTAGTAGCCCTCGTAGCAATCAAGGTTTCTAGTAAGAGTTTCGACGAAGATATGAACAAACTCGTCAAGTATCTAGGAGGCAAGGACAACATCATCGACTGCGAAGTATCGGTGTCGCGATTCAAAGTTACTTTGAAAGACGTAACTCTTGCCAATAAAGAAGGAATTCAAAAATTGGGTGCTCAGGGTATCGTCGAGATAGATAATCAATTGAAAATCGTCTTTGACAAAAATGCTAGAGCATTAAAAAAATACATCAAAGATATGCGTTGATGTATTTTTTAATTACTTTAAAAAATATAGTTGATCATCTATCCCTATTGTTTTGGCGATCGCGTTTTCTTCTCATCAAAAAGGATTTTTCGTAGTCTAAAGATTCGTAATTTACACTGAAATCATCGAATAAGCTTAAAACATCTCGTACAATCTTAAATTTATGCCTAATGCTATGTTTAATTTGTTCAGTCCTATGATATGATACTTTCATCAAATTTGCAATTTCTTTACCTGTATATCCCATATCCCGGTATTCCAAATATTGTCTTTCAAGATCTGTCAAATATTTAACATGTAACAATCTAAAAAATTCATCCTGACGAATTACGTCTTCTTCAGGATCGCTTAAAAAGCCGTGCTGAAGATCTAAACTGTCGTCCGTCACATCGTCAAAATATGTCAAATACGCACGATCTTTGAATTTCAATACAGTTTCAATCAACTCTTTAGAACAATTTAAATGTTCACACATTTCACTCAAGAGTGGTTCTCTACCGAGTTTATTCGTCAAGTCATTATAAGTATAAAGAACCACTACTATGCTTTCTTTTTTTATAACCCGAGTGTATTTTCCTTCACTCAGCTTGAGTTCACCGATTACGGATCCGACAATTGCACACACCGATTTATGAATTTCCTTAATAACTTCTTTAAAAAGATTTTTATAACTTTTAGATAAAACTTTATCTACACCTCTAATCAATCCTTCGTATGCCGATTGAACAAGATCTTCATCGTCGACACCTAATCCACTATATTCTAAAGCTATTTTCTCGGCCTGAGCTTTATACGTATTTATCAATTTGTTTCGCTTTTCGGTATAATTTTCTTTTAGTTCATTCCCAATATTTACATTTGTATCCATAAAAATCCCCCTTTTTTCAAGAAAGTATTCTATCACAAGACCACAAAAAAAGCAAACATCCTCAAATTTGCTATTTTTTGTGTGCTGTTATGATCGTATAGCTATGGATATTGACTGTAATCCTCACACCATCGTACTCACAATAGTAATTCTTACCTCGAATACTGACTTTGCACTCGCTGTTTGTAATGATCTTTTTGCAATGATCGACGACATCCGCGTCTCCTAAAAGAAGATTTTTGCTTATTCTCGCGACACCCATCGGAGTCGTGTGAACTTTATCTATATTCGAAAGCAGCCTATCTTTTGCGTTCATGCAGTTCTCAATTTTTCTAATTCTGCTTCCTCTTCTTGTAGTTTTTGTCTATCTTTTAAAACTATATCTTGAGGAGCCTTGCTAGTATAATTTTCATTAGAAAGCAGTTTTTTTCTTCTCGCGATCGAATCTTCTAATTCGCTTATTCTCTTCTTGGCAGCGTCTATAGAAGAAGAATCGTCTTTATTAAAGAAGACCGAAATGCTGTATTCTTTATATATGACATCGTAAGAAGCATTGCCTTTTTGTCCTTCCGTTTTGCCATCTAGTTTTAACAAATTGGTTATAATTCTATAATGGGCCTTGCTATTGTACTCGATATAGAATTCTTTACCTACACCATTTTCTAATTTGAAAGTTCTAAATAGACGAACAAATTCTAACATATCATCTACATCTTTAGTATCGAAATCGTATTCCTTCGAATAAGTAGGATACTCGTCTATCATGATCGAATCGCATTTCTTAAATGGCATCATGGTATATATTTCTTCACTTACATAAGGCATGAATGGACTTATCGCCCTAATGACAGAAGATAACACATGATACAAAGTAGATTTTGTCACGACATCGTCCGCTGAAAATTTGGCCATTTCTATATAGTTATCACAAAAGTCGTTCCATATAAAATTGTAAAGAGAGGCTCCTGCATTGTTGAACTCGTACTTATCCAAATATTTGCGAGTATCGGAAATCGCCTTATTCAATTTAGACAAAATCCATTCGTCTTCCTCTTTCAAACCATCTAACGTGAACTCTTCCTCACTCAGATTTTCTATATTTAAAAGTACGAATCTCGAAGCATTCCAAAGTTTATTGATGAAATTCCAAGTACTTTTGACCTTGTCTTCATCGTACTTCAAATCCATGCCAGCACTTACCTCGGTCGTAAGATAATATCTCAAAGCATCAGCTCCATATGCTTCGATGACATCCATCGGATCGACACCGTTACCCAAAGATTTGCTCATCTTGCGGCCTTCTTTGTCGCGAATCAATCCGTGAATAATACAATCTTCGAATGGTCTCTTGCCCGTGAAGTGTAGTCCTTGAAAAGTCATACGATTGACCCAAAATGGTATGATATCGTATCCGGTCACTAAACAGTTGTTCGGGTAGTATCTTTCGATTAGTTCGTTTCCTTCCGGCCAACCGAGAGTCGAAAATGGCCAAAGAGCACTCGAAAACCATGTATCCAAAACATCTTCATCTTGAATCCATCCTTCGCCTTTTGGTTCTTCCACGCCTACGTACACTTCTTCACCTCTATACCAAGCTGGTATTCTATGTCCCCACCAAAGTTGACGAGAAATACACCAATCGTAAGTTATTTCCATCCAATGGTTCATTATCTTTTCGAAGCGACTAGGCCAAAAATTGACTTTTGTATCTTTGTTCTTTTGATTTTCTAGTACAGCATCGGCAAGCGGTCTCATGCGAACGAACCATTGTTTTGAAAGGTAAGGTTCTACCATGACATCAGTTCTCTCGGAATGTCCTACATTGTGAGTGATCTTCTCTATGCGTATGAGAATTCCTTGTTCTTCCAAATCCTTGACGACGGCTTCACGACAAGCGAATCTATCCATTCCGTCGTATTTCTCCCCACAAAGAGCATTCATCGTTCCATTCGGATTCATGATGATCTTTCTTTCCAAGTTGTGTCTATTACCTACTTCGAAATCGTTAGGATCGTGAGCAGGAGTAATCTTGACGACACCTGTACCGAATTCCATATCGGCGTGCTCATCTCCGACGACAGGAATTTTCTCATTTAAAATTGGCAAGATGACATTCTTTCCGATCAAATGCTTATATCTTTCATCATTGGGATTTACAGCCACAGCCGTATCTCCGAACAAAGTCTCCGGTCTCGTCGTCGCGACTTCCAAATATTCGTCGCTTCCTTCGATGAAATATTTCAAATGATAGAAAGCACCTTCGACATCCTTATATATGACCTCTTCATTGGAAAGAGCCGTCATCGCTTCGGGATCCCAATTTATAATTCTCTCTCCCCTATAGATTAGCCCTTCCTCATAAAGATGTACGAACACTTTGCGAACAGCCTCAGAAAGTCCTTCATCCAAAGTGAATCTTTCTTTAGTATAATCTAAAGACAAACCTAGAGTTGCCCATTGATCGTGAATATTAGAAGCGTATTCGTCTTTCCAAGCCCATGCTTTTTTGAGCCACTCTTCTCTATCCATACTCCTAGGATCCATGCCTTCTTCGCGTAGCTTCCTATCGACTTTAGCTTGTGTCGCAATGCCCGCATGGTCCATACCGGGTAACCACAATGCATCATATCCACACATTCTCTTGTAACGAATCAATACGTCTTGAATGCTAGTATCCCAAGCATGTCCTAAATGCAATTTACCTGTTACATTTGGCGGAGGAATGACTATACAAAATGGCTTTTTTGTCGTATCTCCCGACTTGAAATATCCTTTTTCCTTCCAATTCTCGTATTTTCCTTTTTCTACCCTTTTATGATCGTATTTAGTTTCTAACATTTTTATCAATCCTTTCATTCATATATTTTAAAACTTCACCAAATAAATCGTCTAAGTTGCTTGACTTCCTCACTCGATGAAAATAGGCTTCCAAATACTCTTTCATATTTTTCAAACAACAATCGAAGTTTATATCGAAAGCTAGTAACATAGTCGACGCGATTTTATCGTTGTTCGTCTTTACAAATTCATTTTTGACACATGATCGTTCAAAAAAACACTTGCTAACTTCAGAAGATATAGAAGAATCATCTTCGCAGCTATCGTAGTTTCCTAGCACACCTAACAAATAGACGATATCCAACTTGTCGGCGTCTCTGATCATTTTACCCATTTTATAAGATAAACTATCGCTCGTCTTTGGAAGCTCTAATTTGTTGTGATTTCTTATGGCGTACTCTACGACAGGATACCACTCTTTTTTATCAGTAAACCTTTCAATGAGACCTTCTTCAAATAAAATGTCCGCCCCATATTCAGCGTGATCTATCGAATGAGCATCATCGAAAGAGTTGTACAACTTTACTTGTTCGAATCTACCTATGTCGTGTAACAACCCTATTAGTTCGGCTAGTTCACACTCTTCGCGAGTAAATCCTTCTTGTTTAGCTATTTTCATAGCTTGCATACGTACTCTCAGTGAATGTTCTTTTTTGAAGCGTATTGCGTCTTCTTGTTCGTTGTATGTACTTACATATTTTAAAAATTCATCGACCATTTTTTCACCTTCCAACAAAAAAAGTTATAATGCTCGAGGGCGACATTTATCGCTGTACCACCTCGGCTTTATAACTCATAATTACAAGTTAATCTCATCGATCTCCTTAACGCGAAGTCACGATTTTTCTCACTTTTCGACCTTCGAAGATCCCATCTATCGGCTCCCACCACACGCCGACTCTCTATAAGACGAGTGTCTCCTACTCCTAAAAGTTCATCGAAAACTAAACTGATTATACTATAAAAATCTATATAGCGCAAGTCACAAAATTTGGTTTATTTATAAGTCTTTTGAAAAGAATCGTGGAAGTGTTTTTGCCATTTTTCCATGGAAACTCTAACTTCTTTATAGCCTTCTTTCATTTCATATGTCACTATACCTTTTTCCACTAGGACTGCGAGACCATCTCCGCAAACCATAACTTCATCATCGACGAATTTTTTTATATCGTTATCATAATATAAGGTTAAACCATTGTTTAAAACTATTTTATAACAAAATTTGATATCCCCGGAGGTCGTTTCATAAATAAATAAGTTTTCATCACTAATGTACGCTTGAACATCAATTTCATAGTCAATTTGATCTTCTATTGGATTTGTGCCGTCGATCATATCATAGACCATCGATTTTATAATTCTTTGACAATCTCCATAAAACATTTCGATATTCTCATCGCCATTGCCAATTTGATTTCCTATAAAACGATCATCTATACAATTTTCAGCTAAATCGTGAATAGCTTTTTCATCGTTGCCTTCGTTTGCCCAACGCTCACTCATATCTTCGAATACACTCATATATATTTGTTGTCTCTTACAGTTAGTAGGCATTCCAAAAAGGTCATCATCTAGAGATTTCATCAATTCGATCGGATTGTGTATACCTTCATCAGTCATATCATCGATCAACTCTAAAGGCCCATTTTCACGAAAATCACCGACGTCACTTTTAGAACATTCTAGAAATAGATCAAACACATCGACATACTCATAATATGCATTAATGCTTCTATCAACAAAACCATGCCATTCTACAGAAACGTGATCTTTTCCTGAGTACATGAAATTGGCAAGTTCGCTCGCACCTTCATAAAGGGCGATGCCTACTCCTTTTATTTTATCATTTTCGAAAACACACAAATAATTGATTCGATAAACTGTTTTATCATTCAATTCTATCGATGCTGAATCGATCGTATGTACCATCTCATGAAATAATACATTTCTATCGAACTCGCTGTTCAAGTCAAAATTTTCTGACAAATATATTGTTCTAGAAATCACATCAAAGTACGCATTCGTCACTTTACCATTGGCAGAAATATTTAATTCATTCATTTCTTCATCTTTCAAAAACTCGAATTTTATATCCTGCAAATTATAATAGAATACACACAAATCGGCCTTTGGTTCTTCTCTTTCAAAATTTTCACAAAATTGCAACAAAAGTTTCTTTAAATCTTTTGGAATGTTCGATTTATTTTCTATTACTTGCTTAGTTTGCTCAAAAGTCGGATGTTTAACCTCTAAATAATCTCGGACTTCATCATTCGAATACGCTATAATGTTTGTTTTAAAGCCATCATAAACCTCCGTCACTGCCAAAGTACCGTCATCTAATTCGCATACTGTTGCTTGAGGGGAGCCATTTTTAGAACTTCTGCATCCCAATGTAGGGAAAAGCATGCTCAAAGAAAGTGCCGCAGACAAGATTCTCTTTTTCCATATCTTCATAAAATTTGACCTTCTATGTGTAATGTATCGTTCGCTTTTGTACTTGTATCAAGTCTTTTTTATTATTTTATATCACACTTTACAATACACAATTCCCTTTCAATAGATCATATAATAGCACTATAAAAAGTCAAAGTCAAATTATCATGTCATTTTATCATGTCGATCTTAGATGGTTTATCGATCACAAGAAATACTTTTTACAACTAAATTTTGCAAAAAATAATAAAAAATGTTCAAATGTACTAATTCATCTTCGATTATTCTTTCCAATAATGCTTTAATAAACTCATCATCGATAGCTTCGATATGCTCACGATATTTTTTGATTGCGCCTTCTTCTCTAGCGATATCGGCAAGTAACATCTCATTTAAATCGATAGTATATTCTACACAAGAAGCATTCCACGGGATAAACCATTCATCACGTGGTGAACCAAAAATTGGTTTGACTCCTAAAGCTCCAATCGTCTCACCCAAAAGTTTCAAATGATACATCTCGACCTTCGAAATTTCTTCCAAAACTTTGGACAATTCTTCGTTTTGCTCTCGCAGTATCAAAGATTGATACAAATACAAATGTATAGCGGTATCTTCGCTCGTGCATCCAGCATAATCTTCTAAAAGAAGTTTTGCATATTCCTCATTCGGACAAAGTTTTTCTACTTTCGGATAAGGTTTTAAACTTTTACAAATCACTTTATCACCAATTAAAAATATGATAAAACAAAAAAAGCAATTCCTAGAATCGTTTTTTATCGATGAAAGCACACACTTCATCTACTGTCTTCGAAAAATCTTCGTAGTCGGTTTCGAACCATTCGACTTGCATCTGATGCAAAAACCAAGTATATTGTCTCTTCGCATATTTGCGGCTTTTCTGTTTGATGAGTCTCACTGCTTCATCCAAAGTCATAAGTCCTTCGAAATACGCGATCAATTCTTTATAACCTATACCGGTCTTCATCGCTTTAGAAAGACCGTATTTTTTATATAAAGATTCAGCTTCTTCGAGAAGTCCATCCTCCATCATTTTATCGACACGTCGATTTATCTTGTCGTAAAGATTTTGTCTATTTGTCGTCAATCCGATCATGCAAACATCTTCGTAAAGTAAGACATCCTTACGACCATTGTTACCAGTCGAATTCAATTTGGATATCATTCTTCTTCTATTGTTGACGTGTACATCGTCAGTATTTTTACCACTTTCTTGGAGCAGCGCATACAATTTTTCATTGGAAAGATTTTCGTATTCATTCAACTCAGCTCGTTCGTCGAACTCGTAATCGTAAAGACCTGCTTTCAAATAAAGTCCCGTCCCACCGACGATTACGACATTTCGGTCAGCGTAGTCTTTCAAAATTCTTCTCAGATCTCTCTGATAATCGAAAACCGTATATATTTCATCGGGCCTAACTATATCGAAAAGGAAATGAGGTTTTCCCATGTCTTCCTCTTTCGTGTATTTAGCCGTGCCGATGTCCATTTCTTTGTAAACTTGCATCGCATCACAATTTACGACGACTGCATCGTATCTTTGTGATAATTCTTCTGCTAGTTTAGTTTTACCTACTCCCGTAGGCCCTACGACGCATAAAATCATACTATTTTAAGTTGACTTTCTTGAAAACTTTTTTACCTTTTTGAACGACCACCGGACTACCCTCGATCGCAGTTTTCACGTCGGTTACCTTTTCACCATCGACACTGATGCCACCTTGTTCGACCAATCTTCTCGCTTCAGATTTTGAAGGAGCAATCGCTACATCGACGAGTAAATCCAAAATGTTCGCACCTCTACTCAAAGTAGATTCGACTTCGGGCATGTTCGTAGAATCGCCGGCAAATATTTCCTCACTCATCTTTTTGGCATTATCTGCTTCCTCGACTCCATGAACGAATTTTGTAACCTCGTAAGCCAATGTCTTATGTGCTTCGCGAAGTTCGGGATGTTCTTTGTGACTTGCTTCCAAAGCTTCTATTTCTTCTCGTGACAAGAATGTAAAATGTTTCAAATAATCGATGACTTTCTCATCTTCAGAATTTATGAAAAATTGATAAAATTCGTATGGACTAGTTTGTTCTTTATCCAACCAAATGGCCTTACCTTCGCTCTTTCCGAACTTAGTTCCATCCTTTTTGGTAACCAAAGGCATAGTAAAAGCATACGCTTCTTTTCCAAGTTTCTTTCTGATGAGGTCTACTCCCGCGGTGATATTTCCCCATTGATCTTGACCTGCTACTTGCATCGTACAATTTTTTTGTTCGTACAAAACACAAAAATCCATAGCTTGCATGATTTGATAAGAAAATTCAGTATAAGTTATACCTTCGTCCAATCTTCTTTTGACGATATCTTTATTTATCATATAATTGACATTGAAGTATTTACCATAATCTCTAAGAAAAGTGATGAAATCTACATCTTTACTCCATTCGTAATTGTTAACAAATTCGATATTATCAAAAATTTTCTCGAATTGTGCAGTCAATTTTTTTACATTGTTATTGACCTTTTCGTAAGATATGATTTCTCTTTCTTTAGAGGGCCTTGGATCTCCTATCAAACCCGTAGCTCCTCCTACCAAGACGATCGGATGATGCCCATGGTCGGAAAGTCTTTTACAAATCAAAAAACTCGATAAGTGTCCTACGTGCAAAGAGTCACCAGTCGGATCAGTTCCAATATAGAAAGTGACCTTCTCTTCATCTAACAATCTTTTAATCTCAGGACTAGTCGAGTCTTTGATCAATCCACGCCATTCTAGCTCTTCGTATAATGTCATAATTATCCTCTTCTTTCAGTTATCTCAATTATATTCTATTTGATTATCTTTGTCAAAAACTTCTCTTCTTTCAATTTTTGATAACAAAATTTACCGGCGTACCATAGACTATAGTAGGAGTTAGGAGGTTATATTATGTATTATTACGGATATAATAACGGCTATGCCGGAGCCAACACAGGTTATTATCAAAACCCTTGCTGTGGCAATAACGGTTTCGTAGGATACACTCAAGGCGGTTATGGCTTTGGTGCAGCCCTTTGGATTGTACTTTTCATCTTACTAGTCATCATAATCGGAGCCGGCTGGTCCTTTGGTGGAAATAATAACATGGGACCAAGACGTTAAAAGGAATGACACTCGTCACTCCTTTTTCTTTTTTCGTAATTTTACTAAAACCATATTTTCGAAATTTCGGCATTCTCACTTTGAGGAGATGGACTAGGCATTTTGAAATCTATGCTCACTGGCAAATTGAAACTTTTTCCGAATACCAATGCACTTCCCGGAGATAAAGATTTTATTTTATCTATCATTCCCTCCGTAATATACGGAACAGAACCCCTTATGAAATCCAAATCTTTGGCATGCGTCATTTTGAAGATGAAATAATTGGAACATTGTGAAATACAAGTTTCCGAAAGTTCTAATGGTCTTTGAGATATGAATCCCATCAACACACCGTATTTTCTTCCCTCTTTACAAATTCTTTCGAATATGTTGTATCCGATGACATCGACATCTGTATCGTTTTGGACGTATCTATGAGCCTCTTCCAAGATGATATTGAAAGATTCCCCTGATCGTTCTTCGGCTTCTTTGGCATAATCGTAAATTAATCGAGAATATATTTTGGTCACCGTCTTCGCAAAACGATCGTCTATGTAATTGATGTTGTAATTTATTATTTGAGCCATAGAACCATCCTGATTCGCGAAGAGTCCTTTGATGAAGTCTTCACCCGAGACGTAGTCCATCTCGAAATATTTACTGTAGTCGTTTTTTATGAGATTTTGTAATCTTATCTTCAAGAAATTTATCGAATCGTAAGTATCTTCGCTTTTCCAAACTCCTTCGTCTATCAAAGCAAAATCTAAAGAGTCCAACAACTGATTCAATGTGTATTTGAAGGAACCATCCGGCAAAGAAAGATTTATGTCGTCGACGATGAATTCTTGCAGCTTACTTCCGACCAATTCTATCGAACTCAATTTGCCTGTCGAATCGATCAACATACACGTCTTAATAGATCTCGTATATCCTGGTTGCACTATCTTAGTCTCGGCATTCAACTCCGCCGTATTATAACGAGCCAACAAAGAAAGAACATGATCTCTTATTTGAACCGCGGATCTTCCACTACTCAATATTTCCAAAAGTGCGGTGGCAATTATGCTGTTTTTATAACGGTTTGCATCTTCGGTATCTTGAGCAAATATGTTGACAAAGCGAAGTGCTTTATCGATGACGAGTATCTGAGAACTCTTCGTCGCATTCAACAAAAGTGCCAAATCATCTTTATTCAAAAGCCAAAGTGGAATCTTTAACAATTCGTCGTCGCTCTTCGTATTCGTCGTATACGATTTGAAAACGCCACTTCCGAGTCCTGAAAAGGCATTTTTATATTCACCATACGCGTCGAATATCAAAAATTTTGCTCTTTTTGGACCGATTGAAAAAAAGTTTTGGATCATTCTCGCAAAACCACAAGACTTACCCGAACCTGTCGACCCAAATATCGAATAATGAGAACCGAAAAAACTCTCCACGTCGATCGTAATATCTATGCCATATAGACTAGCTTCCCCAAGAGGAAAAGATATTCCTGTCGGTTTACCGAAGATAGTCGGCACGAATTCTTTCGAAAGTAAATAGACCTTCGCCCTGAATGATGGTCGTCTCATCGTCCCATAGATGAACTTTCCTTCGGCATACTCCCCCATGACTCTTATGTATGCGATGCCATTCGTAATCGCCACTATTTCTCCAACATATTGAATCCCATCGTCTACAAACAATGCGAACATGAACAACAAACTTTTCGCTTTGGTCACGTCAAAAGACAATTTTACTTGTATTTCGATATCTTTTATTTCTAGTATTTCACCCAACATTCGGCCATCACCCTTATTCTATTTCAAATTATAACATCTATCGCCGAATAAAGATATACATTTTTTCTAATTTTTCTTCCCGTAAAAATCTTAATTTCAATTTATATTCTAACAAAAATATATTATGAGATTTCAAATTCTACTGAAAATTCATATAGTTTATTTTCTATTTCAGTACTTTTAACCAATCTATATTCTCCTTTTTCCAATTCACCATAAGTTTTCGACCAATCTATATCTATTTCAAGCTTATTATTTTCATCAACGTATGAACCCTGTAAGTAGGAAGGAAAATTCTTAATTTTCTTCACTTCTTCCCATTTATTATTTAACCTTCTATCAATTCTATAATCGCAACTTCCACCATAAACATTCTTATAATTAGTTGTGTCTATTATAACTACGGACATGCCAGTTTTTGTAAGCGTATTTTCTTTAATAACCATACTTATACCATCAATACTATTCATTTCGTATTTATTCGATGATTCTACCATTTTTTCTATAGTGGCACTTATTCCGATAACTAAAACCATGAATATGGAAATTATAAAGATCTTTTTGAAATTTTTGCTTTTTTGTTTCGACATAAACACACTATTCCTCTTTTCAATTTCATTGTACCACCTTTCTGACGAAAAGTCATTAGTTTAAAAACCAAAAAAGTTGCAAAATAAAAAGTGCTGGATTATTATAAATCTCGCAAAATGAAAAGATATATTTTCTCTCTTTTTAATTTTTCTTCCCCTGAAAAATCGTTCTTTTCGCTTTCAAAGTATCTTATTCGACAATTTATAATATACTTAATCAGGTGAATTTAAATGTTTGGTTTATTATTATCTTTTCTAAAAGGCCTTTCTCTCTTCACAGGATCTTATTCTATTAAAGTTTTCCCCGATCCACTTTCGAAAGAAGAAGAAAACAAATGCATCGAAGGATTGCTCGCCAATGATGAAGCTTCTCGAAACAAACTGATCGAGCACAATTTACGACTCGTAGCCCATATAGTAAAAAAATATGACGCAAAAGGAACGATGACCGACGACCTCATTTCGATAGGAACTATAGGGCTAATAAAAGGTATCGATTCTTTCAAACCGGCTAAAAATACGAAACTGACGACGTATGTTGCTCGCTGCATCCAAAACGAAATTCTCATGTACTATCGAGCAAACAAAAAGACAGCTAAAGATGTCAGTTTAAACGATTACATCGGTTTCGACAAAGAAGGAAACGAAGTGAGTCTTTTAGAAGTGCTACGTGATGACGAATACGATATTTTAGAAAATCTTCATCTACAAGAATTGCTCGATAAACTGCAAGAATACGTATCCATATTGAATCCTCGCGAACGATCTATCATAGAAAATCGCTATGGTCTAGGAGACCGTGAAGAGAAAACTCAAAACGAAATAGCTGAGAATTTACACATTTCGAGAAGTTATGTTTCTCGCATAGAAAAAAGAGCTCTTACAAAGATAATGAAAGAGTTCTTGAAAGATAATCCTCAAATGAAATGACACATCGTCATTTTTTTAATTCGGTCACGCAGTCGAAATCTACACATCTTATCACCAAACTGCCATCTATGTATTCTTTAGAAATCGGATGAATTTGTTTCTCCAAGTAACCTTCTTTTATGAGGTTTTCTAATGTCGTCTCAACACCCGAGCATTTTCCATCCAAATAACATTTCCGAGCACTCTCTTCTATTTTGCTCGAAGCAACTTTCATGAGTTTATCTTGATGTCTCATCAAAACTTTCAAAGTTGTAAATGTACCGATGACCAAGACGATTATTATAAATATGACACACGATAACTTACTTGCTTTCATAATAGTCCTTTATAAATTGACTTCTAAATTCTTGCATCCTATCCTCTTTGATTGCTTCGCGAATCTCTTCGACGAGGTGTATGAGATATCTGATGTTGTGAACGGACAATAATCTAGCGCCGAATACTTCATCGCATTTTATCAAATGGTGAATGTATGCTCTAGTATAATTTTTACAAGCATAACAATCACATTCCTCACTTACCGGTGTAAAGTCATCCTTGAATTTGCTGTTTTTCATATTCAATTTTCCATATTTAGTTAGAGCATTTCCATGGCGAGCCAATCTCGTCGGACTGACACAATCGAAAATATCTATTCCTCGCATGACATTTTCGACGATGTCTATAGGATCTCCCACTCCCATCAAATATCTGACTTTGTCTTCAGGAAGATGCTTTGTTGCATATTCGACCATTTTGTACATGGTCGGTTTGTCTTCGCCGACACTCGTACCACCGATAGAATAACCATCGAAGTCCATTTCGACCAATGCTTTAGCACATTTTTCTCGCAAATCTTCGTATTCTCCGCCTTGGACGATGCCGAATAGAGATTGTTCTTCACTAGTATGAGCCCTCTTTCCTCGTCTAGCCCATTCTAAAGTTCTTTCTACCGAATGTTCCATATAATCTCTCGTACTAGGCCAAGCGACACATTCGTCGAAACTCATCGCGATATCGCTTCCAAGTTTTTCCTGAATTTGAATCGACTTCTCAGGAGTCAAAAATAACTCATCACCATTGTACTGATTTTTAAAACGAACACCATCATCCGTTATATCTTTCTTTTTTGCCAAACTGAACACTTGAAATCCACCACTGTCCGTCAAAATTGGTCCATCGTGATAATTCATAAACTTGTGTAAACCACCTGCCTGAGAAACGATATCTTCTCCAGGTCTCAACCACAAGTGATAAGTGTTTGCGAGTATTATTCCTGCTTTACAGTCGGCCACTTCCTCGGGACTCAAAGTTTTCACTGTGGCTTGAGTTCCGACAGGCATGAACATGGGAGTCTCGTAAACGCGACCATTCCACTCTATTTCGCCGAGTCTAGCTCCAGACGAAGCATCTTTCTTTTTTAAATTGTATTTTATTTTCATAATTCACCTACTATTTTATGATCATCGCATCTCCGAATGAGAAAAATCTATATTTCTCATCTACCGCATGCTCGTACACTTTTAAAATAAATTCTCTACCGGCGAAGGCACTTACTAACATCAACAAAGTGCTCTTCGGCAAATGAAAATTCGTTATTATAGCATCTACACATCCGAACTCGTAGCCAGGATAGATGTATATGCCTGTATCTTCCTCACACTCGATAAATTTTCCATATTTAGAATATACGGATTCCAAAGTGCGAACACTTGTCGTACCTACGGCGACGATTCGTCCACCGCGCTCTTTTGTCTCGTTGAGAACGTCGGCACTTTCTTTGTTCATGACGAAGTGTTCGACGTGCATTTTATGATCTCTTATATCCTCTTCCTCTACAGGTCTAAATGTGCCGAGTCCGACATGCAAAGTAACATGAACGATCGAGACACCTTTTTTCGCTATTTTATCGAGCAATTCTTCCGTAAAATGAAGACCCGCTGTCGGAGCGGCTGCGCTTCCTGCAAATTCTGCATATACGGTTTGGTAACGTCCTTGGTCTTTCAATTCCTCATGAATATATGGAGGAAGTGGCATAGTACCCAATTTTTCCAAAACTTCCATCAAAATACCTTCGTAATGAAGCTCGACATGGACTATTCCCTCATCGCAAATATCCTTAACTTCAGCCACTAGTAATCCTTCGCCGAAAGATACTTTTGTTCCGACTTTGAGCCTTTTTGTCGGCCTACTTAATGCTTCCCAAACGTCACCTTCCAAATTTTTCAAAAGCAAAATTTCTATTTTGGCTCCCGTCTCTTCCTTGAGACCGATCAACCTAGCAGGAATGACTTTCGTATCGTTTATGACCAACGCGTCCCCTTCGTTTAGATAATCTATTACATCGGTAAAAACTTTATCTTCGTACGCTTTATCTTTTCTATCGACGACCAATAATTTCGACGAACTTCTATTGGCAAGTGGAACTTGAGCGATCAATTCTTTCGGCAATTCGTAATTATAATCTTCTATATTCATCATTACACGTCCTTTTTGTCCTGATTATTTTAAGTCATATATGAACTTTTATCAATCACAAATTAATTTTTAAGTGGATGAGCATTCGTCAATTCCAAAACTTGCGTCTTCAATTCTTCCAAATAATCTATGTTGTCCGGATTTTTTAGAGCTTCTGAGATTATATAGCCGACCTTTTTGAAGTCTTCTTCGTCGAAGCCTCTCGTCGTCATCGCTGGGGTACCCAATCTGATGCCACTCGTCACGAACGGCTTTTCAGTATCGAATGGAATCGTATTTTTGTTGACCGTTATGTATATCGAATCTAGTACCTTCTCAGCTTCTTTTCCTGACAAATTTACCGATGAAAGCGTATCGACTAACATCAAATGATTGTCAGTACCACCCGACACGATTCTGAAGCCTTCTTCCATCAACACTGCGCATAGTGCATGAGCATTTTTGATGATTTGTTCGGCATACTCGACGAATCCTTCTTCCGAAGCTTCCTTGAAACATTGAGCCTTGGCTGCTATCACGTGCATCAAAGGCCCACCTTGAATGCCAGGGAAAATCGTCTTATCTATTGCTTTGGCTATTTCTTCGTCGTTGGTCAAAATCAGTCCACCACGAGGTCCTCTTAAAGTTTTGTGAGTTGTCGAAGTGACCACATGTGCATGAGGGATTGGCGAAGGATGAAGACCTGCGGCAACCAATCCAGCAATATGTGCCATGTCGACGACCAAATATGCACCGACTGAATCGGCAATTTCTCTAAATCTTTTGAAATCTATAACTCTAGAATAGGCACTTGCCCCGGCAATTATCATTTTAGGTTTTTCGACCTTGACGCGACGAGCCAATTCTTCATAGTCGATAGTTTCCGTTCTTTGATCGACCGAATAATCGATGATCGTATAATCTCTACCGCTAAAATTCAAAGGATGACCGTGTGTCAAATGTCCTCCGTGAGAAAGATTCATTCCCATGACGACATCGCCTTTGGCAAGTAGAGCTCTGTACACTGCCAAATTGGCATTCGAACCCGAATGCGGTTGAACATTGGCATACTTGCATCCGAACAATCGACAAGCATACTCGATAGCCTTCTCTTCGAAGATGTCGATGTACTCACATCCTCCATAATATCTTTTATGTGGATAACCTTCTGCATACTTATTCGTTAAAATACTTCCCTGTAATTCTCTCACACTCTTCGATACATAATTTTCGCTCGCTATGAGTTCTATGTTGTTATGTTGTCTCTTCGTTTCATTTTCTAAAGCTTCTTTCAAGCATTTATCCATTCTTTCACCTCTTCATTGTCTTTGCTATTATCAAATTATCTATTATCATCGCTACGGTCATCGGACCTACACCACCAGGCACAGGAGTGATAAAACTCGCTTTGCTCGCGACACCTTCAAAATCGAAATCGCCATACAATTTGCCCTCGATGCGATTTATTCCTACATCTATTCCGACAAACCCATCCGCGACCATATCTTCGGTAATCACACCCTTCTTACCTACGGCACTTATTACGATGTCTGCATTCTTCGTATGTTCAACCAAATCACGCGTTTTCGAATGACACACTGTCACAGTAGCATCGCGATTTATTAGAGCCAAAGTAAGTGGTTTACCTACGATCTCGCTTCTTCCGACGACTGTAACGTTCTTTCCTTTTAAATCGATTTTATAATGTTCTAGTAAAATCATTATACCCTTCACCGTACAAGGCACTAATGATTCGCGACCCAAATACAAATTTCCGATGTTATATAATGTAAATCCATCTATATCTTTATGGTGAGCAATTCTTCCTGCACACTTCTTGAAATCCAATCCCTCCGGAATCGGACTTTGCAAGATTATACCTGTCACTTTATCATTCGAATTTAGTTCATCGATCAGTTCGATTATATCTTTCTCGCCGACTGAATTTGCTAACTTGTGAGTGATTACCTCGATCCCCACTTCGGTAGCATACTTAACTTTGTTGCGTACGTATACTTCACTCGCCGCATCTTCCCCAACTGTGATGATATCCAATCTGATAGCTAAAGATTCTTTTTCGATTTTCTCTTTATACTTTTGCAACAATTCGTCTCTCAAAGACTTGCCATCCATCAAAGTCATACTATTCCTCCTCTTGTGTATCGAATATTGTATATGAATGATTGATTCCCAAATGTCGATACGATTTCTCGGTCGCTATGCGCCCACTTCGAGTTCTTTTGATAAATCCTTCTTGTAATAAGAAAGGCTCTACCACATCTTCGATAGTCGTCACCTCTTCGCCTATGGAAGTCGCAATTGTCTCGAGACCAACAGGCCCACCGTTGAATTTTTGAATCAGGCTCGAAAGATATTCTATATCTATTGCATCTAAACCGTAGTTGTCGACTTTGAGTCTCTCCAAAGAACTTTTCGTAATTTTCAAATCGATACGCTCGTATCCGCCGACTAAAGCGAAATCTCGAACTCTTTTGTACAATCTATTCGCTATACGAGGAGTTTTCCTACTTCTCTTGGCAAGCTCTAAAGCAGCTTCATCTTCGATCGGTATTCCTACTATCTTTGATGTTCTTTTGACGATCGTCGACAATTCCTCATCGGTATAATAATTGAGCTTACATACTATTCCGAATCGATCGCGCAGCGGACTCGACAAATCTCCACTTCTCGTCGTCGCACCGACCAAAGTGAATGGTGGAAGATTGATCTTGATGCTCTTCGTACTTCCCTCCGTGCCGATGATTATATCCAACTGAAAATCTTCCATAGCTGGATACAATATTTCTTCGACCGCTCGAGGCATACGGTGAATTTCATCTATGAATAACACATCTCCCGGTTCCAATGTAGACAAAACCGCAGCCAAATCGCCGCTTTTTTCTATAGATGGTCCACTTGCCGTTTTGATATTTACTCCCAATTCGTTCGCTATTATATGAGACAAAGTCGTCTTACCTAAACCCGGTGGACCGTAAAGCAATACGTGATCTAAAGATTCGTCTCTCATTTTGGCCGCCTCGACGAAGACTCGAATGTTCTCTTTGACGTCAGTTTGACCTATATAATCATCCAATCTTTGAGGTCTTATGTTGCTCTCAAACTCGTCCCCCATAACTTTGTTGCCATCTAATACATTATCTTTTTCTTTCAAAACCTCTACCTCCTCACTTCAAAAGCAGTTTGAGCGCTTCCTTGACTTGACTTTCGATATCCAACTCTTTGTCGACATTTGGAACGATCTTGTTGATGTCGGCAGATTTGTATCCCAAAGACTCCAAAACACTTATGAGTTCGAAAGAATCGTTGTTTTTGCCGACATCGATGTTCAAGCCACCCAACTTTCCTTTCAAATCCAAGACGATCTGTTTGGCAAGTTTATCTCCGACTTTTGGAAACTTCTTCAAGTATAAAACGTTTTCCCTATCGATCGCATCGACTATCCCGGCCATACTACCTGTCGCAAAGAAACCTAACCCGACCTTTGGCCCCAATCCTTTGACATTCAAAAGTTTTAAGAACAGTTCTCGTTCATCTTTGGATTTGAATCCATATAGAGAATGTTCATCTTCTCTAATTTGATTGTATACGTAAACTGTCGTCTCCGATCCTTCCTCGAAACTGTAAGGATTAGCAACGAACACACTGTACCCTATCCCATTGTTCTCGATGACGATCATATTTGCTTCGACAAAGGTTACTTTTCCTGTTATATAATTGTACATAATACCACCTGTTAAAAACTTTCTATCCCCTTAAACAACATTATACTAGAAAATCAACTTAAAAAAAAGCCCTCGGTAGACTTTTTGGAATTTTTGAATTGTACACTTTATAATCGTAATCGAGATATTTCTCACTCGTCAAGATATGTCAAAAAAATTTATTTGACATTTCCCAAGAAAAAAAGCCTCACGGCTTAGCGGTATTTTCGATTTTATGCTGTGCCGCCCGAAACGAATACGTCGAACACTCGTTTTAAGACGGTCCAAAAAGAACATTTTAGGACATTTCTTTTGACAGTAATATCCATTTCTCCGATCAATTCTTCATTCGAATATATTTCCAAAGTTCCCACTTTTTCTCCCCTTTTTATTGGGGCTCTCACTTTATCCAAATTCATCTTATAAGAATAATTCTCTTCTTCGCCATTCATCTTTACTAAGTCCTTCGCATCCTCTAATATAGTTATTTCCTCTTTGAGACGTTCTCCTAGTTCGATATCTATCTCACCCAATACGGAATCTTTTTCCAAAATGGTATTTACCTTGTAGACACTTTTACCGTAGTTCAAAAGTGCAATAGTATCTTTACTTCTAGCGTCTTGATCCGGTTCACCCATGACGACACTTATCAAACGTAGACCTTTCCAATCTCCAGTAGCAGTGAGGCAAAATCCTGCTTTGCCTGTATATCCTGTTTTGAGTCCATCTACACCTTGATAAAATCTTACCAATTTATTGGTATTTACCATCCAAAGACTAGATCCGTCTTTTTTCTTTAGATAATCTTCGTATATACTAGAGTATTTTAAAATTAAGTCGTGTTTTATCAATTCCCTCCCTATTTTGGCCATATCCCTAGCACTCGACAAGTGCCCGTCGGCATCCAACCCATAAACATTTACAAAATTGGTCGCTGTGAGTCCTAACTCTTTCGATTTTTCGTTCATCATCTCTACGAAATGTTGAGTACTTCCACCGATCGCCTCAGCCAACACCACCGCCGCATCATTCCCAGACGCGATACATACTGCCTTTATTATTTCGTCTAATGTATACATTGCGCCTGCCTCTAAGAAAACTTGACTACCCCCCATGGAAGCAGCATTTTCACTGACCGGGACTTCATCTTCCAAACCGATCTTACCTTTTTCTATGGCTTCCATCGTCAAAAGTAAAGTCATCATCTTGGTCATCGACGCCGGAGCTAAGGCTTCATCGGCATTTTTTTCGTACAAAACTTCACCTGTACTTGCCTCGATCAATATGGCACTTTTGGCACTTTCAGTGAGATCGGCAGCATTTACCACACCAAACATGGAAAACAGGCATAAGAAAGTCAACAATATTTTTTTCAAACTTCATCACCTAATTAATAAATATTGTTAACTCTCCCTTTTTAGAACATTCAAAAAAGGAACAAACACTTCTCTATCGTTATTATTAAAAGAATAATGATGCTTTTAAAATCGATATAACAAAATTACTTAAGAGTCCGTGAATCGATCTTTTTTATAAATTATGAGAAAAATTGAAACTCGTCGGTAGAATAATAGTAGAGGGCCCTATAAAATCCCTCTAAGAAAAAATTCATAGAAAGGAGAAATGTATGTCCAAAAAAGAAGTCAGTTATCTAAAAAATGATAAAATTTATTTACAAAATTGCACCATCTCGAAAGAAGGAAGAATCGAAAATACTAAAACCATTGCCGAACTTACCGATGACGACCAAATATCCATAGTATCAGATGCGATGTTCAAAACGATGCTTTGCACAGTAGAAAGAAAAAAATACGTTTGTAAATTGCTCTCGGAATTGTTACAAATACCGTACGAATATCTTTTAAACAATGCAGAGTATTATAAAAATGAACTAGACAAAGATACTGTGGACGCAAAGGGCGAACGAGGAGATTTGGTTTTGAAACTCGAAGATAGATACATTTTAGTCGAAATGAATATGCGAGATGAAGTTTCTAGAAATGTCGAATATGGCGATAGACTATACAGGTCTAAGATCAAAATTGGATCAGAATATATTTATCCCGATATACTTTGTGTTTCCTTCGACAATTATTATTATAAAGAACTTTCTTCGACCCCTATACGAGTATTCTATGTTCAAGATGATGAAGGAATTTGTCTAGTAAAAAAGACTTATGTGACGATTTCCATTCCATTATTGATGAAAAAATGGTACACTGTAGGTGTAAAAGAATTGAGTAACTTCGAGAAAACTACTCTCGTCATGGTGAGCACGGATAGAAATCGAATTCTCGAATTGGTGAGCGGAGATGATATGATGAAAAATTATATAGAAGATGCAAAAAATGTAGAAAAGGATGATACGATTTTGAAAGAAGCATATGATCACGAATTGTCGGCGAGAAAAGCTGAACGAGAAATAGGATATGAAAAAGGTTTGAGTGAAGGTCGTCGCATCATCGAAGGCATGCTCAAGAAGATGACTGTTGCCGAGATAAGCGAACTTTGTGATATCCCCCTAGAAGAACTCGAGAAGATAATTGAGCAAATTGAGAATTCTTCAAAATGAAAAGCAGGAAAATGAAATTCTTGCTTTTTTATATCATTTTATTTTTGACTTTCTAAATTTAACTTTTTTATAAAGGCCTGAGTATCATTTAAGACATTTACTCCCGATTTACTAGCAATTTGTAAGGCATCCTCTAAAGTTGAGTAATACCCTTTTGCAAATAAAATTCTATCCTGTAATACTTTATATCCCTCAGGACCGAATCGAATGAATCCTATATCTCGAAAAGATAGTTCTCGTCTTGCAAAGTTTACTGGACCGAATACACATTGCTGTTCACCCAAAATATTACCATCGAAACGCCTAAATACCTGTATTGAACCATCGGATTTTAAATATACAACCCTACCTTCTTTGTGAAATCTACTAGTAAACATCGTAGATAGTGGATCAGAGCCATTCGGAAAATCGCTCAAAAATTCCCATTCTCCACCTCTCAAAATATTTTCTCTTAGTACATTCTTACACGAAATTTTATTGCCACTCATGGATAAGTATTCGAAATTGTGATCGATCCAATTGACACAGCCGTTCTTTCCGATCATCGCCAAACCGTACTCGTTGAATTCGCTCGCTATATCGAATTTGAATGGACATATTTCTTCACCATTCCCCTTTTTAACGTATCCAAACGTACCATCTACAAATCTGACAAGTCGATACCCAAAATGAAAACTATCACTAGAATTTTCCCAATCTATTGTAAAATCTTCTGATTCGATATCATCGATAGGTTTTTCTATCGCGAAATCTCTTTGTTTATTCTCTTCGCCAAAAGTAAAAATATACCTCGCCCTTTTTATCTTTTCGATACCATCACTTCTTATAAATTCAAGATGTGATTCGATCGTGTTGAATCTTTTTGGAAACTCCACCACTATACCTCCACTCCCTATATCCATTATAGCACAATCTCGAAAAACTGACCGATTTATTTGCGTACCATCTTCATATGAAGTATAATTGAAAAAGAAAGAGGTCGGTGCGATGAAATTCATCTTCATAAAATTGATCGAATTGTATAGGAGCATTCCATTCATCACCCATACTTATTGCAAATTCACCCCGACTTGCTCGGAATACGCACTCGAAGCATTTAGAAGATATGGAACATTGAAAGCACTGTATTTGACTGTAAAAAGAATCCTTCGTTGTAACCCATTCGGCAAAGGTGGACATGACCCACTTCCCTAGGCCATAGTTTATACGATCCAAAAAATATGATCATAACCTACTATTAGGTGATAAAAAATGATAGAATTTTTTTCAAATTTAAATCCTATTTTACAAGCATTTTTAGCCACTATGATGACATATGCCTTCACGATGGCAGGTAGTTCTTTAGTTTTCTTCTTCAAAAAAGTAAACCGCAATGTCATGGACGCCCTCTTAGGTATTGCAGGTGGAGTGATGATCGCTGCGTCTTTCTTCAGTCTTATCGCTCCAGCAATCGAAAAATGCGAAAAATTAAATCAAATTCCTTGGCTCGTCGTCTCACTAGGATTTTTGCTAGGAGGTGTCCTTCTTTTCATCACGGACAAACTGAGCGAAAAGTATTTCGAAGACTCCTGCAAAAAGAGAAACTTCATGTTGATGCTCTCTATCACTATGCACAATATTCCCGAAGGAATGGTCGTCGGCTTGGCCTTCGGTTCGATAGCCTACGGAAATGTCACTTTGATGAGTGCTTTCATGCTCGCTCTTGGAATCGGCATTCAAAACTTTCCGGAGGGATCTAGTATATCGCTTCCTCTTAGAAGAAGCGGAATGTCCCGTAAAAAAGCCTTTTTCTTAGGGCAAATAAGTGGCATTGTCGAGCCGATTGCCGGCGTTCTAGGAGCTATCCTCGTCCTCAGAGTCGAATGGATCTTACCCGTTTCTCTAGCCTTCGCTGCAGGAGCTATGATCTATGTCGTCGTCGAAGAGATCATTCCCGAAAGTCAAACGAACAAAAGAAAAGACCTCATGGCCTTCTTCACGTTGATTGGATTTGTCATCATGATGGTCTTGGATGTCGGTCTAGGATAGACCAGAGCTCACGATATAATAACTTATATAGACTGTCGCTACACTCACAAGAGTCAACAACATGACTGCGATCAAATTTATAAAAGCATAACCGCTGTTGGGGGTAAAAGTTACCATCTGCTGCTGTTCTGCTTTTTTTGGTGCTCTCTCGACTTTTGTGTTAGCGTCGGTCATATATTCCAAATTGAAATCACATATTCTGATGATCTCTCCCGTATCGTTCACCGATGTACTCAAAAAGTATTTCTTATCACAAGATAATCGAGTGTCGTAACAATTTCCCGTATCGACGTCGTAGCTTCGTACATAGTAGCCCTCTTCTATTTCATCGAAAGGCATCAAAACGAATTTTACATTCCCCGCAATAAAACTGAATCCATAATCGGCTTTATCGGTATATCTACTGGAATCCCATTCGTTTATATAAAGAAAATTGTTCTTTATTATCTGTCTAAGCGAAGCCATGTTGGCACTTTCAGTTAAAAGAGTGATGTTCGTAAAAGTATCTTCGATATCTCCACTCCAAATAGCTCTTGCGTATTTGATCGAAAAATAAACCCTGTTATAAAATGTCGGCATACTCTTCAGCAATTCTTTTGCACTGAGAAAAATTTGAGTATCGAAACTGATATAATATGAATACTTTTTAGGTGGTTGATTCATAATGTATGCCTCCTCTATTCTCGAGACAATTATATCAAATAGCCTCTTTTTTAGCAAGTTTTTTGTTGATCAAATTTCCGGCAACTGAATAAATGACCGCGAACACCGGAACTCCGAAAATCATCCCGACGAAGCCGAACAATCCGCCGAATAAAAGAATCGAGAACAGTACCCAAAAACTCTTCATTCCAGTCCGGTCTCCTATCAATTTTGGCCCCAAAATATTGCCATCGAACTGTTGTATCAAAAGTATCAAAATACAAAAAGTCAAACTTTTTGCAGGACTGATGAGCAGCAACAACAATGCACACGGAACAGCCCCGATGAACGGCCCAAAATATGGAATGATGTTCGTCACTCCGACGATGACCGAAATGACCAAAGCGTAAGGAATTTTAAAAATGGAAATTACGATGAAAGTGATCACACCGATGAGAACAGAATCGATTATTTTGGCGACCATGAACCCACCGAAAACTTTATCCACCGATTGCAAAGTAGTCATCGTCATATCATAAAAACGCGAAGGCAAAGTAGCTTTCAAAATCTTCTTAGTGCCAGCTACAAACGAATCTTTGTCGTAAATCAAGTAAACCGAGACGATCAATCCGATGATGATATTTATGAGCCACTTGAATAAAGAAGAAATGCCTGCCGTAATATTGACCATCAAAGTATCCATCGAAGGAAGCATCAAGGAACCAGTGAATTGAGTTATATCTGCACTCATATTGTCTACTAATCCCATCAAATCGGGATTGCTCTTCAAGACGTCTTTGAAATAGTCGTAAATGTTGTTTATGTATACGGGCACATTCGTGAGCATCAAGTTGATACTTTCGAACAAACTAGGAACGACGAATTTAAAGAACAATACAATCAAAATGATTGCCAACAAATAAGTCGTAAATATCGCAGTAAGCCTAGCCACTCTCGCTTTACCTTTAGCCTTTTTGAAAACTTTTTTGTAAATATAATCGACGATATACTTAGTAAAATACTTCTCGATCAACTTGACTAAAGGGTTCAAAAGATATGCGAACATTATTCCCAAAAATATCGGAGATAAAATGCCCATCAATTTCAATAGAAAATCGAAAAGAAGCTCCAACTTCGACAAGACAAAAAAGAGAATTATAGACGCGGCTACCACTCCAAAAAGAGTCACTCCCCATTTTATATAATCGTTTTCTTTAAATTTTTCTTTCATATATCCTCCCATGCATCAAAATTCGAACTGTAGATCGTACAACGTATTATCGAAGCTGATTTCTATTCGTTCTATACTAGACTCGTTCGTCGTAACTCGATAATTCTTGCCCGCACGAACATAACTGTATATTTTTTTGTCGTCGATTCTCTCGATGATCGCCGTCTTACTGTTCAAGCGAGAAAACAAAAGTTCGAAATCGAATGCTTCTTTATCGTGTCCCAAATAGAGATCCTCGATTTTTTCTTTCTCTCCGTCATTTATTTTGTATGCCGTTCCCTCTTCGACGACATAGTAAATTAATTCGCCTTCTGTTTCTCTAAAACCGCTCTCTTTACCACGATCGTTCTCTCCTAAGAAAGAGATTTCTTCATTTTCGGTCTTTATTTTATATGCGAATTCGTACTTGCCTTCATATAGAAGTTTTTGTTTTTCGAAATACGTCAAACTGTCCTTTGTGTCCGTCGACTCTTCTCTTTTGCTCTCCTCTTTTTGGGCGGACTCACCCGATTCCAATCCACCTTTAGAAGCAGAGTCGAATCCACCCATCGCACCTGCTACTACACACAAGATGATGACAAAAAAGAAAAACAGTAGATAGAGAGAAAACTTGAGAATTATCTTCCCTCTTTCGGTACTTTGCATTTCTTTAATCCAATTGATCATTCAGTTTCACTCCCAGCAAAGACTCACCCTTTATGCCGTTGAAATAATCTTTCACTTTCACTCTATTTTTCCCTTCGGGTTTGATGTCGGTTATGACGATTTCACCATCCAAAGTACCTACTCCGAATCCATCTTCGTACACTGAATTTATGGTTCCTACTTCGCCCTTTTTCTCCATATTCATTCTAGATGCATAGACCTTAACATGCTTGCCGTTCATCACAAAATACGCACCCGGCACGGAGTTTAAGCCTCTAATGTGGTCGTATACTTCTTTTGTCTTTCTATCGAATGTCACCAACTCATCATCTTTTTTGATGACATATCCAAATGACACCTCGTCATCTTTTTGAGGAGTTCTAGTTGCAGTACCCGAAATTATACTCGGCAAGGTACTCTCCAACAATTCACTTCCCACTTTTCTCAACTTTTGACTTAATGAATCCAAAGTATCATCCAAAGTGATTTCGACATCCCTTGAAGAGATGATATCTCCACTGTCCATACCTTCGTCCATGTACATTATAGTGATGCCAGTCTTGTCAAAACCTTCCAAAATAGCTCTATGTATAGGAGCTCCACCACGCAACTTTGGCAACAAAGAAGCATGAACGTTTATAGGACCTAATTTAGGAATATCCAAGACAGCTTTTGGAACAATTTGACCGTACGCGCATGTTACTATCAAATCGGGTTCTACTTCTTCTATCCTAGCATAATCATCTCTAATCTTAAGAGGCGTAATCACTTCTATCCCGTGGCCCAAAGCACTCTGTTTGACAGGAGACGGCGTGATCACTCTCTTTCGACCAACCGGTTTATCGGGCTGACTGACGACCAAGACTACAGTCGTATTTTTTATCAAGGTTTCCAAAATGGGTACAGCAAACTCAGGTGTTCCCATGAATACTACGCGTGTTTCTTTCATTTCAAAGTCTCCATTTCTCAATATCATTTTAACACAACTATCCCAATAATAAAAGAGCCGTTACTACAAACGACTCCTAGAAGACTATTAAATTATTCTATAGGTCTCATTCTAAAACTTTTGACTTCTTCCTCGTGCAATAAATCTAATGAAGACTCATATAGGCGCTCAGCTTCTTCGAAATAAATATCTCCCTTTTCGATGACTGCTTTTTCCAAAGCATCTACATCTAAACCGGATATATTTCTCGGACTCAAGACATCTTCTTGTCTCACCATCAATCCTCTATTTATAGCCACCTCTCGTCTAAATTTAAAAATCTCTTTGACTACCATATCTATGAACACATCATCCCCGTGACGACTTCTCAAACTAGATACGATCTCATCGATTTCTTCGAGTGAAATTCTATTTGGAGCCAATACATCTAAAGCATACTCTTCTCTTTGGATTGGTGCATATGCTTCTTCTCTTTTCGTGTCGATAGAAACACATATTCGCCCAACTTTTTTGATGACTTCAATTTTATAGTAAATCGTACCTGCTACTCCTTTAAAACACATTGCCGAAGCGATGCCAACTCTCTTTCGAGGATTACTTCCACTCCAATTCGAAATTGCACTCGGCACAGGCATAGAAGAATTTTCAAAGTATCGAACATTGTCCGAACAAAATCCCGATATTACAGCTCCTTTTGGATCACCCTTCGCGACGATCATTTTGTTATTTAAACCGTAAAATACTCCGCTTACTCCTCTATAAACATAGCAATCTACCTTGTCATCAATATCACCTAGAAAAAATGGTTCACAATTGCGAAAACATTCCAATTCGCTCATGCTAGTGTCGGCATACTTGTTAAGCTTTCTTTCTAATAAAATCTTTTTATCTCGTCCATTACCATTAGAAACAAAATCGCCTTTTGAATATACTACTCTAGTTTCTTCCGTCATGGACAACATTCCAAAACTTGTCGAAAAGCCATCGATCAATTCTAAATTGTGCCCGTCCTTCTCGATTATCATCTTACGAACGAGCGATTTCTTACTTGTCGTGCTGACACTTGGATAAAGCTGATCCATTCTATAGTCGTCACAAATCTTCGAAACGACGATAAATCTCTCATAATTTTCTTTGTTTAACCCGAACTCAGAAGCCCGACTTGTAAATGCACTTTTATAAATCGTCATAGTAGCTCTATCCATGATCAATATAGATGGTGCTTCATCCAATTCGATCGAAACGATGCGATAATCTTCTATCCTCTCTTTGTCGATCGGAATATGAAAACACTCACATATGTCGGCTATGCTTCTTTTTTTATCTTTCAATTCTCCTTTATATCTTTTATAATCATCTCGTAATTCATTTATTCTTTTTATTACGTCAAATTTACTCATTTTTTCCTCCCTACTTAAATTATAACAATAGCGCTCCAATAAGTAAATTATTAACCATTTTATATTCATCAAAAAAGATGACATCATAAAGAGTGCCATCTCATCATATAAATCAATCTTCTTCCAAAATTTCGTTCAATTTAAGTTTTGCACTCGTCACCGAATCTTCATCGGGATTCATGACGTACAGCTTTGTCTTTCCTGCCGAATAAGTCACATTGCTCGCATCGGTACCTGTTGCATTTTGTACCTCGACAGTCCATTTTGGATTGTCATTGAGTTGCATCTTGGCGAGAGAAAGAATGTCCTCTTCGCTCATGTTGGTGACGAAGGATTTGCTCATCGTATCCAATATACTCATGTACTTGCTGATGATACTCGGACTAGATGCTTTTTCGATCAGAGCCTTTATCACAGCTTCTTGGTTTTCTCCTCGCGATATATCACCCAATGGTAGTTCTTTTCTCGAACGAGAGAACGCCAAAGCAGCAGCCCCACTCAAATGATTTTTGCCTTTATGAAATGTAAATCCATCGTAGCTAAAATTGTACTTGGAATCGACATCTACTCCACCCAAAGTATCGACGATTTTGACTAATGAACTGAAGTTCACTTTGAAATAGAAGTCGACATCTGTCACATAAAGATCTTCTAAAGTCCCGATAGATTCTTCGACCCCATAAATTCCTGCATGAGTAAGTTTGTCGAAAGCTTTCTTAGAATGAAGTTTAACATAGTAGTCGCGAGGTGTATTGACGAGCAATATTTTGTTCGTCTTAGGATTGACGGCCATCAAAATATTCACGTCACTTCTAGAAACAGTTCCAATGGAACCGTAAGTATCTATTCCACTTATGTAGATCAAAAATGGTTCCTTCGTCACATCGACGTCGCTTTTCTCTATCGTTTCGTTCGACGCGACTGTGTATTCGCCCAACAACTTGAATTGTTCGAACAAGTCTTTATAATCTTCTTTGATGATGTCACTCATCGCCGAATTTATATACAAAGCTTCGATCTTCTTGTCTACTCCATCTTTGAACATCTCTAAAAAGTCGTCATATGTTTTCTCTGTTTTAAATGTCGCATGTTTTTTCAAGATTTTAACTGCCTCGTCCAAAGAATCGCTTTTGCTGTCGTAGATGCCCAAGTCGGTTTTCGAAAGTTCAGAAATACTCTCATACTTACTAGATTTCAAAACGTAAACTTCGTATCTCTCTTCCTTGACCGCGACACTTACTATTCGATCGACGAGCATCTCGGCAAAACTTATGTTGTAAGTCGCGAATGAGAATACACCGAACAAGATTATCGACATTGCCAAAAACGGCATCTTGATGACAACCTTGAAACGTTTGTTCAATACGAACAATATGCAAAAATCTACTATTCCTATGACTGTCATAATGAGAGCCAAATATTTGAATCCCAATAAGTCGATCCTGAATAATGATATTAGAAACACAATTGTCGAGACGATCAATAAAATACTCGCTCCCTTGAACAGTCTCCAATATCTCATCGGCGTTTTCTTTTTGATTATTTTTTTTCTTACTACTTGTTTGTCCATTTAAAAAACCTCACTTAACAACTATTATACGTCGTTTATACTGAGGTTAACACATTAATTGAAAATATCTTCGTAAACTTCTGTAAAGCAATTGACAGTTTTTACTTCCATGTCTTTGAATACTTTCTTCGGAACCTTTCCCAAATCGGCTTCATTTTCCCGAGGAATGTACATCTTTTTTATCCCGGCATTGTAAGCACTGATGAGCTTCTCTTTGATCCCACCGACTTTCAATATGCGGCCTTTCAAAGAAATTTCTCCTGTAAATGCACAGTAATTTGGAACTTTCTTGTCGAGAATAGCACTCAAAATGGCCACCTCGATACCGAGACCAGCCGAAGGACCGTCTTTAGGAGTCGCCCCATCTAATGCGTGGACGTGCATCGTTTCACTTAAAGACTTTTTGTCGATTTTGAATTGTTTGCAATTATCTTTCAAATAACTGACCGCGACCATGGCGCTTTCCTGCATGACCTTGCCGAGAGATCCGGTTGTCAAAATCTTTTCTACACCATTGTAAAGAGCGACTTCCACGTTTATGAGACAACCACCCGAAGATGTAAAGGCAGGAACGTTGACGACTCCCGAAGTTTCATAGTAATTTTCGTATTCGCGATATGTATCATTTCCCAAATACTTTTCTAAATCGCTTTCCTTGATCGTCACCGTCTTGTCCAAACCTTTTATAAGTATTTTTCTTATAATGGTACTTATCTTTCTTTCCAAATCGCGAACTCCGGCTTCCCGCGTATACTCTTCGACGATCTTTGCAATCACGGTTTCCGAAATCTTGATTTTCGTATGATCGAAACCGTATTCTTTTCCCAATCGTGGCAAAGTGTAATTTTTGGCAATCTCAATTTTGTCGAAAAGAGTATAACTAGCCACCTCGATCACTTCTAAGCGATCGTATAGTGCTCTAGGTATCTTCGATTCATCGTTCGCGGTCAAAATGAATAACACATTGGACAAATCGAACGGCTCTTGTACGTAGTTATCCACGAATTCCCTATTTTGATTTTGATCCAAAATTTCCAAAAGTACACTCGAAGGATCGCCCTTGTAATCTTTTACCATCTTGTCGATCTCGTCGATCAAGATGATGGGGTTGTTTACTCCGCTTTTGCGTATTCCTTCCATGATCTTACCTGCACCGGCACCTATGTATGTTCTACGGTGTCCGATCAATTCGGAGGCATCATTCAACCCTCCGACACTCACCTTTACAAATTCACGATGCGTAGAACTTGCCAACTCTCTTGCAAAAGTCGTCTTACCAGTACCTGGTGGACCGATCAAACATAAAATGGGACTGTGCAAGTTCTTGTTCTTTTTCTTCAAGACCATGTACTCTTCTATGCGTTCTTTCGCTTTCGACAGCCCATAATGTAAACCATTTAACTGTTCATCGATCTTCTCTATGTCACTTTCGCCTTTCGAACTTTTGTTCCATGGTAGACTCGTGATGAATTCCAAATGGCTTCTGAGACTTCCGTATTCGGGAGAATTATCCATCGTCAGCTCGAAACGTCTGACTTCTCTATACATGCTTTGTCTGATCTTCTCATCGACCTTGAGCTCGCTTATCGTCTTCTTGTAAATCTCCGCCTCGCTCATCTTATCTGAGTCGACTCCTAATTCATCGGATAACATCTTTATCTTCTCGCGAATGATGATCTCTTTTTCGCTTTTCTCGAATTTGGCGTGAATTTCTTCGTCTATTTTGTTTTCCAATTTTATGGATTTAACTTCGTTCGATAGGAGAGTGACGAGCATCTTTGCTCTATCATAATGATCGGTCTCTTTGAACAGTTTCATCTTCTCTCTTATATCGAATTCCAAAGATGCGGAGATCATATCGGTAAGTTTACTCAAGTTGGTCACATTTTTGATGATATCCAAAATGGTATTCGATACACCTCTATTTATTTCGACATAACTGCGCGTCATCTCTTTCAATTTTCGAGAATAAGCCAACTCTTCGTCCAAATTATAAAGTGGATTTTCGATTGCAATCGTTTCCACTTCGATGAGTCCATCTGCCAACACTTTGAGATTGGTAATTTTAATTCGCTTAGTACCTCTCAATGCCACCCTCAGTTTTCCATTCGGAAGATCGATAGCATTTTTTATTTTGACCAAGACTCCTATACTTTCGATATCTTCGACACCGAATACGTTTCCTTCTTCGTTTTTCGAAGCTACTAAAACCAATTCGGCACTGTTTTGATGAATCGCCCTATCTATTATATTTTTAGAAATGTCGTTCGAAAATTCTAGTTTTACTTCCTGATTTGGAAAGAGAACGATGTTTTGTAAAATAAGTATTAGAAGTCTATTTTTCATCCGTTCTCTCACCTCTTTTTTCACAAGTGATTTTTATTATAATTAAACTAATACAAAAAGTAAACACCTATTTTGCTATTTTTAATTTTTATCAATTTTTGGTAATTTTTTCCATCTCGAGTACTCACGATGCTCTATAAAATCGTTTCATTTTTTAAAAGAAAAAAGAGAATTGTCATTCTCCTGTTTCCTCCTGTAAATCGAACTTGACCTTTATGAAGTTAGTCAACTCGTTTTTCACTGTAGTGACCCATCCTTCGAAATTCAAGACGAATGTGACTTCGTTTCCTTCGATCGAATATCGAAGTATATCGTACATCGTTTCACTTCCGTCATCTAAGGTAATCTTGACCCCCAACGTTTCTAAATCATCCAAATGTTTCGATGAAACTTCGTCGATAATCTCATTGTCATTCTTATCGAACAAGATCGTCTCTTCGATCTTCGTCATATCGAACCCTCTATTGGTCTCGTCGATTTGACCTTCGTAGATGATTTGATTTAAATATCTATTTTCTTCCAACACATCGGTACCATTATTCAAATCGTAACTTGCCAAAATTCGAAGTGTATAAATCATGTTGCCCATCTTGTCGAATCGGAATCTATCATCTACTATAGCCTGATTGTGAATTTCGTTTCCATATATATCTACGATTACTGCTCTTTTCTCGAAAGCTGCGCCGTCTCTATCGTCGATGAGTACACTGACTTCGACTTCTTCTTGAGAAACCTTAGTAAGTGTCAATTCTTCCACTTTTGGAATAGCCTTCAATATTTCGATCAATTTGAAAGCATTCACATCCAATTCCTTATGGTTAGATAAGATTAGTGATTCGAAACGTAGAGTTTCTTTACCTGGCTCAGTAAATCCTGGAATCGTGAAGTGGTACTTACCATCTTTTTCCTCGACATCGTAATATTGACCATTGACTTTGATTTTTTGAGGAACGAATTCGGTCACATTGCTACTCGAGAAAGACACATTTATGTCGGCATTCGCCCCGAACTGATCGGTTTGAATTTCACCAGTCGATGTAATTATATCGAAAATCTCCAACTTGTAATCGGAAACTATGCGATATTCGCTTTCGTAAAGATTGTAGTTTTCGAATTTATTTGGCGATTCCTCTTCCAACACTCCGCTATCCAATACTCCACTTACGTCTATTTTAATGTCGTATTTGACGGCGTTTTCCAAAATGAAACTTGCCTTATTTTTAC
Organism: uncultured bacterium; assembly: GCA_948433885.1. GTDB lineage: Bacteria > Bacillota_I > Bacilli_A > RF39 > UBA660 > RUG11867. Next base: position 72,615 of record CAOJEC010000003.1, read on the forward strand.
CTAAAATTACATCCTTATTATTGACGATTTCTCCAGTTGATTTATCTACCAAAGAAATTTGTCCATTTTTGAATGCTCCATCCATATCGAATAAATCGAATGTTATATCGATGCGATTCTCTTTCACATTTTCGACGACAGTATAATTGTCCAAAGTTGGATAATCTTTACGAACATCGACACTCGTCACTTCGTCGACATCGAACGCGAAACCATTTTCGAATATAACCTTCTTAGTCACGTACTCCCTCACTCCGGCTGTGGCTCCTACATCGAGATCTACGACATAAGTATCTATTCCTTTTTTTGATACATCGTATATCACATTGTCGACGATAATTTGTGAAACCGATACTCTATAATTTGATGTTATATTGTATTCCAAACTCAAGATGGCATTCTTATCCGGATATTTGTTCATCACTTTATAATCGATCATCTGCATTTGCATTATGGCATCGACACTATTCTCGCCTAACAATTCGCCTGTGACATGATGATCACTTGCTCTCGAATAGTCGGCATATATTCTAACTGTATACTTGTTCGTCAATGAAGTTTGTAAAGTTGCTTCTCCACCTGTAGCCTCTTTTTCACTTATCAAACGATTGTCCGCGTCGAAAAGTTTTACTACCAACTTCTCTACAGTCGAATCATCATCGGTCAGTCTATAATTGACTTTGATTTCACCTTGACGGACATCTTCGATCATATCTATATCAGAAATGGTAGGTTTATTTGAAAGCACAGTATAATCGACTTGACCGCTGACCAAAATCACCTTACCGTTCGCCAATGTAGTCTTTTTTATCTTGAGTTCTCCGCCGTCGAACAAGAAGTTTGGTAATGCTACTTGATATTTACCTCTTCCTAAATTCGTGACATTGTACTCTCTTCCATTCACGTTCAACTTGCGAGGAGCGAACCCTGAAACATTGGAGCTTGTGAAAGTCAAATACGTTTGTTCACTCTTCTCCAACTTGTCGGTGTTCACACCATTCTGAACTAAACTGAAATTGTTCATGACCAATCTATAATCGGTTATTATCTTCAAATCGTATTCGTCTTCGATCGTCCCGGCATACTCGCCCGAACCGACACCGCGATTGTAATCTATTTTGAATTTTAACTTGTAAGCGACAGCATTGTCCAATTTCAAATTCAAGGAATTCTTGCCTTTGTCCAAACTTCCATTCGCGACGACTTTTCCATCCAACGTAACCAACTCATATTTAGCATTCGTCATCGCATTATCGTCGTCAGTCAAAGTAAGTGCGACCTTGACACTGCTCTCGCTCAATTCTTCTTTTGTCGAGAATGAACTCAATGCGGGGATGTCTTTTAAAACTACGACGTCAGCACCGTAATCGACCTTGGCACTTTTACCATTTTTTAAAACTACTTCGGTTATATTGTAATTGTACTTATCCGACCTATTTTCTGCTTCCAATTTGATCGAATATTCGTTTTCGCTTCCATCTACTTTATCTACTTTATAACGTTCTCCATCTAAAACGACATATTCGATATCCTCGTCATTGGTAACTTCGGCCATAAAACGAAGATCGATCACTGTGCCTTTTTCGTACCCATTAGTCTCCATCACGGAGTTCATGAGTTTCGCTTCGTAATGAGCTCTACCAGATGCTTTGCCCATCAAAATCGACAAATCGGTCGGCGTCACTCTGCCATCTCCGTTCATGTCAGCATTCTCTAATTTAAAAGATGACATCATCTCGGAGTTAACTAAGTGCTTTGCAAGTATGCTTACATCATCTCCATTCAAAACTTTATCGCCATTCAAGTCGCCTTTGCTTATGTCGTATGCGAATACGGCAGACAAAGCGAACACTTCTATTACCAATAGAGTTCCCACGAAAGTTTTTTTCAATTTTTCATTATGTATTCTTTTATTCAAAATTTTAAAAATAGAGACTAAAATAGCCGCGATGATGACTTCTAAGACGATCAAAGTCAAGATGTGATATAGACGAACGGGCTGCTCTATCAATTGATTACCATACGAAGTCTTACTAGTCTTTAAAACTCCCAAGTTCATAAGATGTACATTGACATCGACATCGTTTTCTACATCGTTCAAAGCAAAATCTCCATTTTGATTCGACGCAATCTGATTTATAAGCTTTATTTTCGTTTCGGCAGGATTTACCGAATCTTTTAAAATCAAATCGAAAGAAATTACATCCTCACTTCGAGAACTGCCGTATTTGTTTACCAAAATCAAAGAATGAGTATCATCGTTATATTGAATATCACTCCAACCACTGTACGTTTTAAAACTCTTTTCATCTACGCCGGAAAACAAATTTTCGTCGTATTCCAAAACGGCTTGATAAACATCTATTTCTTCGTGTTTACCATCATATTCTAAACGAATTTGTACATGAAGCAACTCGCCACCTGACACATCTTTATCGGTCACTAAGACACCTTTCATTTCTGCAAGTACATCGTATGGACAAAATACTAAACATAATGCCACAGCAAAATAAACAATTCTTTTCATAATGCACATTACTCCTCATGTCATATAGTTCGAAGATAAATGGTACCTTTCTTCAAACTATCCTCAATATAATTTTACTATTTATCTTACGTCAAGTCAACTGCTTCTCCGTGTTTTTACACATAAAAAAGGACTAAAAGTCCATATTTTACTTCGAAGTTTCTCTCTCTCATACGGTTCAAACTGTTTGGTACGGATCCGTCATAGTACCTGTTCCTCTCAAGGTTTTCACGTATTCTGCACTTAAGTTTATAACTGGCGCGACGGAAACCTGGTCGTAGTTCGCAGAACAGTTGTTCAAGCCGCCGCACTCATAGAATACATAAGGACCGCCGTCACTGAAATAATAAGGCGAGAGCGACCAGTAGCGCGATCCCCGGTATAAATAATATTCACTGTTTGTTCTTTTATATTTTCCAGACCCTGCGGCTACTATTTCGTCCGCGGTTATTAACCCTACTGGATATGTCAATGCTCCGTTTCCTTTACTAGTATCTTTTACTGTAAATGCATCATTTTTTTGAGTACACTTAAATGTCGGAGTAGTTCCTGTGTTTCCACTGAATCCTTTTTTCGTTCGCGCGTATGCTCCATAGGCTGTAAAATTGACTCCATATCCTAGTCCTGTATCTTTGCTCCACCCTGTTGTTTCTTTTCCTGGAGTACTCCTATCATTGCAAAACAATGTATCCGACACTGCTATTCCATATCCATTGTCAGCTATATTTGTCTTGTACCATGCATCTACGACTTCTTTAATATCTGAGTCAGCTGTATTCGTTTGAGCTTCTTCTTTACTTGTACTTGCCGCTGTATCTGCTGCTGGTCCATACATCCACCCTACATATTTGTTGTCATGGTAAGGTGCATTGTATTTTGTATGTGTGATGAATCTATTTGAACTGTCTGCTCCATTCGCATATGCTTGTGTTCCATCATATATTATTCTCAATGATCCATTTCCATTGATTCTGATAATTCTCCAATAGAATCCTGCAAACTTCACATAATTGTTTGTTACAGCCCCTCGATAGTAATAACTTGTTCCATAATCATCTTCCATTTCGAAGACACCCTCTGCCGTCGTTGCTGGATCATCGAATCCATTCTTCACACCATTTGAAGTAATGTTCAATGTCGCTAAAGTCTCTTTCGCAGGATCTTCTTTCTTCCAATGTGCAAACAATGTTTGATTTCCAGTTATAGATACTTTTGTTGAAGATGTCACCTGTGTTCCTCCACTCGTCGCAGTGAACCATCCTAAGAATTCATATCCTGTATATGTTGGTGTTGGAAGTGTTCCAT